>DAIUEM010000177.1:0-5110 GCA_036845105.1 Actinomycetota bacterium
TCCGGCCGCCCTCGTAGATGCAGTCGACCGGGCACTCGTCGACGCAGGCCTTGTCTTTCACGTCGATGCAGGGCTCAGCGATCGTGTACGTCATCCCGTTTTCCCCTTTTCTACGGTGCGGACCGTGCAAACTCCATCTTAGCCTCCTGGGACGCCATCGCAACCCGCCCGGTCAGGCGGTCTCGGGCGCGAGCGCGCGCACCGTCCCGAGGATCGAGGGGACGGGCTCCCCCACCGCGACCGGATACGCGAGGACCAGGTCGGCCCCAGCCTCCCGGTACTCGGCGAGCCGGGCCCGAGCGCCGTCGCCGAACGCGGTGAAGGCATGGACGAGACGGTCGGGCACGTCCTGCGGCCGCCCCGCGGCGACGGCCGCGGCCGCGGCTTCGGCGTCGGCGCCGACGCCGAGCTGCGCGAACTGCCGGGCGTAGGCGGAGTAGCCGGCGTACGCGCCGGCGGCCGCCTTCATCTCGGTCCTCGCGGACCCGGCGTCCTCGCCCACCCAGGACCGGACGTACACGGCCACGGTGATCTCGCGCGGGTCCCGACCCGCCGAGCGCGCGCCCTCCTCGACGGCCGCTCGCGCGAACGCCACGCGCCTCGGCGTGCACCAGTTCAGTAGGACGCCGTCGGCGACCCGGCCGGCCAGCTCGATCGCCTTCGGCCCCATCGCCGAGATCCAGACCGGGACCTCGGATCCCGGGGGCAGCGCCAGGTGGGTCCGGCCCTCGAGGACGAGGGTCTCCCCGCGCAGCAGCGACCGCACGTCGGCGACGGTCCGCGTGAGCTCCTCGAGCGCGCCGCGGCCCACCGACCCGGTCCCGATGCCGAGCACCAGGCGCCCGCCCGAGCGCTCGTGCACCGTCGCCGCGGCCATGGCGGTGAGCAGCGGCGTCCTCGACCGCATCGGTACGACGCCGGTGCCGAGCAGCATCTCGCGGGTCTCGCCCGCAAGGCCCATCAGCGCCGCGAACGCGTCCCGGGCGAAGATCTCGGGCAGGAAGACCGCGTCGTAGCCGAGCTCCTCCCCCGTCCGCACCACGCCGACGAGGTCGTCCCACGGCAGCGGATCACGGAGCGCGAGCCCGAGCCCGCGCGGTTGTCGCAGGGCCGTCATGGCTGCCATCGTCGCACGCGATGGACGCGCTGCGGTTCCGGACGGAGGACGGGGTCTCGCTCGAGGGCGATCTCCGGCTGCCCGACGGTCCCGCACGCGGCTCGGCCGTCCTGTGCCATCCGCACTCGCGCCACGGCGGGAGCAAGGACCACCCGGTGCTCTGGGCGATCCGGGCCGAGCTGGTCGGGGGCGGCCTCGCGGTGCTGTCGTTCAACTTCCGCGGCGTCGGCGGGTCCGCGGGGTCGTTCGGCGGCGGCCGCCCCGAGGTCCGTGACGTCGCCGCCGCGGTCGCCCGGGTCCGCGCTGAGGCCGACGGCCCCACGATCCTCTGCGGCTGGTCGTTCGGCGCGCTCGTGGCGCTCCTCGAGGCGATCGCCGACCCGACGGTCGCCGGGCTCGCGCTCGTCGGGCTGCCGCTCGGCGACACCGGGCTGCAGCTCCCGCCGCTCCCGGGCGACGCCGAGCTGCGGGCGTTCCGGCGGCCCGTGCTGCTGCTCTCGGGGCAGGGCGACCAGTTCTCGCAGCGTCCCGACCTGGAGGCCGTCGCGCGGCGCCTGCCGAACGCCGAGCTGCTGGTCGTGCCGGGGACCGACCACTTCTTCTGGCGCCGCGAGGACGAGGTCGCGACCGCCGTGGCCGGGCTCGCCGAGCGCGTCCTGCCCTAACGGCTCCCGCGCAGCGACCGCTGGGTGAGGAGCGCCACCGCGAAGACGCCGCCGCCGACGAGCACGAGCGCCGTCCACCCGGGTCCGCCGATCAGGCCGGCGACGACCGCCGCGCCGGCCCACAGCGGGATCGACGTCCACCAGGCCCACCGGCCCCACCGATGACCCCACGTCCGCTCGACGACCGTGATGGCCCGCCAGTAGCCCAACACGGCGAGCCCGAGCAGGACCATGCCGATCGCGGTCTCCACCGCTACCGATCCTCGTCGAAGGGGTCACGGTCCGTCTTGCGGTCCGAGCCGCTCGGGCCCCTCGGGCCGCCGCGCGGGCCCCGGGCCCGGCGGGACCAGATCAGCGGCAGGAACAGGATCGTGAAGCCGAGCAGCCTCGGCACGAGCACGATCCCGAGGACCAGCAGGAGGGCGCCGAGGACGATCCAGGGCGCCGGAACGGGCAGCGGCCGCCCGCCGGGCCGCAGCGGGCCGCCCTCGGTCAGCGCGAGGATCGCGCCGCCGACGGCCAGGACCACGATCGTGACCCCGATGGCGATGAACGCGGGGCTCATGATGTCACCAGCCTACCCCTCGGTCGCGCTACGCCAGCGGCTCGGTCCGGACCCCCACGCTCTCACGCTCGAGCTCGGCCACGACCGGTCCGCCTCGAACGCGGTCTCGGGCGGCGGGTGAACGCCGGGCGGCACGCGGCCGTCGGCCATCCGTCGTGCCGTCACCGCGATCGGGATCGCCACTACAGCGGAACGTGCGACAGGACCATGATCCGCGGCTCGGTCATCTCCTCCATCGCGAACCGCAGGCCCTCGCGGCCGAACCCCGAGTCCTTCGAGCCGCCGTACGGCATCTGGTCGGCGCGGAACGCCGAGATGTCGTTGACGATCACGCCGCCGACCTCGATGTCGCGGTGCGCCTGGAACGCCAGGTTCAGGTTGCTCGTGAACACGCCGGCCTGCAGGCCGAAACGCGAGTCGTTCACGAGCGCGATCGCCTCGTCGAAGGTCTGGTACGGGCTGATCGTCACGACCGGTCCGAAGATCTCCTCGCGGCAGACGTTCATCTGCGGCTCGACCTCCGCGAGCAGCGTCGGGTAGTAGAACGGCGCCTCGGCGCGCCCGCCCGTCAGGATCTGGGCGCCCTGCGAGACCGCCTCCTTCACCACGGCGTCGATCCGGTCGACGTCGCCCCGCGTGATCACCGGCCCGACGTCGACGGTGGGATCCATCGGATCGCCGGTCTTGAGGTTCTCGACCTCCTTGACGAGGCGGGCCGCGAAGTCGTCGTAGACCTCGGACTGCACGAGCACGCGCTGCACGCTGATGCACGACTGCCCGGCCTGGTAGTAGCCGCCGAACGCGATCCGCGCCGCCGCCATGTCGAGGTCGGCGTCCGAGTGCACGATGACACCGGCGTTGCCGCCGAGCTCGAGCGTCACGCGCTTCTTCGGGTCCAGCCCCTTCAGGTACCACCCGGTCTCCGCGGACCCGGTGAACGAGATCTTCCGGAAGCGCTCGTCGCGGGCCATCCGGTCGGCCACGCTCGAGCGAACCGGGAGCACCTGGTACATGCCCTTCGGAAGCTCGGTCTCCTCGAAGAGCTCGGCAAGCCGGAGCGCTCCGAGCGGCGTCGTCGACGCCGGCTTGACCACGATCGGCGCCCCGACGGCCAGGGCCGGCGCGACCTTGTGGGCGACCAGGTTCACCGGGAAGTTGAACGGCGTGATGCCGAACACCGGTCCGAAGGGGAACCGGCGCAGCAGCCCGACCCGGGACCCGAACGCCGCCTCCGTGTCCAGACGCATCATCTCGTCGTCGCCGTGGCGCAGGACCTCGGACGCCCAGCGGAACGTGCTGACGGCCCGCGCGGCCTCGACCCTCGCCCACTTGAGCGGCTTGCCGCCCTCGCGCGCGATCAGCTCCGCGGTGTCGTCGGCGGTCTCGGCCAGCCGCTTCGAGATGTGGTCGAGGGCGGTCGAACGCGCGGCCACCGACAGGTGCCGGGACTCCTCGAACGTGCTGGCGGCCGTCGCGACGGCCTCCTCGACGTCGGCGTCCGTCGGCACGCCGATCTCGGCGACGACGCTCTCGTCGTAGGGGCTCTTGACCTCGAAGATCCCCTCGCCGGTGCGCCACTCGCCGTTCACGTAGAACGGTTTCACTGCCATGGAGCGATCACCACCCTTCCGACGACGATGGCCCGACCCGACACCCGGGCCGGGCCATCGCCGGAACGCCCTTGTCGCTTCAGTCGAGCGACCACATCACGTGCTTGATCTGCGTGTAGTCCTCCAGCGAGTACATCGACATGTCCTTGCCGTACCCGCTCTCCTTGTACCCACCGTGCGGCATCTCGGCGGTGATCATGAAGTGGGTGTTCACCCACACCGCGCCGAACTGCAGCCGACGCGCCACCCGCATCGCGCGCGCCGCATCCCTCGTCCACACCGAGGACGCCAGGCCGTACACGACGTCGTTCGCCCACGCCACCGCCCGGTCCTCGTCGCTGAAGCGCTGGACGGACACGACCGGCCCGAAGACCTCGTTCTGCACGATCTCGGACCGCTGGTCGACGTCGGCCACGACCGTGGGCTTGTAGTAGAAGCCGGGGCCGTCGATGCGCTCGCCCCCGGTGAGCACCTTGCCGCCGCTGCCGGCCGCGCGCTCCACGAACCCGGCGACGTTCTCGCGCTGGGCGCTCGAGACCAGCGGGCCCATCTCGACCGACTCGTCCATGATCGGGCCGACCTTGATCGACTCCACCTCCGGCACAAGCGCCGAGAGCAGGTCGTCGTAGACGCCCGAGCCGGCGACGACGCGGCACGAGGCCGTGCAGTCCTGGCCGGTGTTCGTGTAGCCGGCGAACTTCAGCGTCTCGACGACCTTCTCGACGTCGGCGTCGTCGAACACCACGACCGGCGCCTTGCCGCCGAGCTCCAGGTGCGCGCGCTTCACGTTCGAGGCGGCCGCGTTCGCCGCGATGATCTTGCCGGTCGACGTGTCGCCAGTGACCGAGACCAGCCGGACGAGCGGGTGCTTCACGAGCTGGTCGCCGATCTCGGAGCCGTGGCCGGTCACGACGTTGAACACGCCGGGCGGCAAGATGTCCTGCGACAGCTCGGCCAGGCGGAGCGTGGTCCGCGGGGTGATCTCGGCCGGCTTGAGGATCGAGGTGTTGCCGGCCGCGAGCGCCGGGCCCAGCTTCCAGATCGCCATCATCAGCGGGTAGTTCCACGGGCAGATGCCCACGGTCACGCCGAGCGGCTCGCGCCGGATCATGCTGGTGAAGCCCTTCTCGTACTCGGCCGCGGACTTGCCCTC
>DAIUEM010000178.1:0-5069 GCA_036845105.1 Actinomycetota bacterium
ACGATCACGTCGCCGGGCTGGGCGCCCGAGCGCGTCACGGACCGCCCCGGCGCGACCTCGCCGACCACCGTCACCGACAGCACGATCGCCGGCGAGCGGTTCGTGTCGCCGCCCACGAGCGTGAGCGCGTACTCCTCGCACGCCGCGCGCATCCCGCCGTAGAGCTCGACCACCCAGGCGGCCTCGACGTCCGGTGTGAGCCCGATCGACACGAGCGCATATCGAGGGCTCGCCGCCATCGCGGCCATGTCCGACACGTTCACGACGATCGCCTTCGCGCCCAGGTCGCGCGGCGAGATCGCGTCGCGCTCGAAGTGCACGCCCTCGATCAGCATGTCGGTCGTGAGCACGCTCGCGCCGCTGCCCGGCTCGACCACCGCGGCGTCGTCGCCGAGCCCGACGACCACCCCGGGCTCCTCGCCCGAGAGCAGGCGCCGGATCTCCTCGATCAGCTCGTCCTCGGTCAGCTCCATCGTTCCGTCCAACCCTCGGCCCCGACGTTCCGCCACGCCGGCTGGGGCCCTCACCTGCGCTTCTGTAGACTAGGCGGCCACCAGCGAACCCGACCTGTTCAGGCTACCCACAAGGAGTCTCGGGATGTCCGTCGAAGCGAAGACCGTGCACGACAACCCCTCCCCGGAGGAGCTCCGGCGGTTCACCGAGGCCATGCCGCGGTGCCGGATCACCGAGTACGACAACGTCAACGTGCAGACCCGGGTCACCTCGCGTTCGGCCGACAGCACCTACGTGGTGGCCGAGCGCTCCTCGGGCAAGACGATGACCCGCGAGGACTTCGACGCGGTCGCGCGCCTCCAGGACGCGTACCTGCGCGACCAGGAGGTCGTCGTGATCGACGGGTACATCGGCAACGACCCGTCGTTCCGCACCCGGGCGCGCCTGACGATCGAGAAGGCGAACGCGAACATCGCCGGGATGCAGCAGAAGCTCTACTTCGCTCCCGACGGCCCGGCCGAGCCCGAGGTCCAGGTGATCTACACGCCGAACCTGCGCGCGCCCGGCTACCCCGACGAGCGCGTGATCGCGGTCGACCTCGAGCACGGCGTCACGCGGGTGCTCAACTCCGACTACTTCGGCGAGTCGAAGAAGGGCGGCCTGCGGATGTGGAACAAGAAGGTCTACGACCTGGGCGGGCTGTCGCTCCACGCCGGCCTCAAGGTCATCCCGACGGACGCCGGGGAGAAGGTCTTCATGATCATCGGGCTCTCGGGGACCGGGAAGACCACGACAACGTTCACCACGCAGAACGCGTCGCTCCCCGTGCAGGACGACTTCGTCGCGCTGATGCCCGGCGGTCACGCCCACGGGACCGAGAACGGCTGCTTCGCGAAGACCTTCAGCCTGGACCCCGACTTCGAGCCGAACATCTACGGCGCCGTCGTGAAGCCCTCGGCGTACCTCGAGAACGTGTACCAGGACGAGCGCGGCAGGGTGAACTTCTTCGAGGAGTCCTACACGCAGAACGGCCGGGCCGTGTTCGGGATGAGCGACCTGGCGCGCTACCGCGACGCGACCGAGGTCGGCACCGTCGACTACCTGCTGATCCTGAACCGGAACGAGAACATCATCCCCGCGGTTGCCCGGCTGGACCGCGAGCAGGCCGCCGCGTACTTCATGCTCGGCGAGACCACGGGAACCTCGGCGGGCGGCGCCGCCGAGGCGGGCAAGTTCCTCCGCGTGCCGGGGACGAACCCCTTCTTCCCGATGCCACACGACCTGCAAGGCAACCGTCTGCTCGAGCTCCTCGACACTCACCCGATCGAGGCCTTCCTGCTGAACACCGGACGCGTCGGCGGCACCGATGGCGACGAGCGCTCGAAGAAGGTCAAGATCCCCCACACGTCGGCCTGCGTGAAGGGCATCGCCGAGGGCCGCATCTCGTGGACCGAGGACGACGACTTCGGCTACCTCGTCGCCGAGGAGGTCCCCGACTTCGACGACGTCGAGCTCCTGCAGCCACGACGCCTCTACGAGCGCGAGGGCCGGACGCAGGAGTACGTCGACATGGTCGAGCGCCTGAAGGCCGAGCGCGCCGAGCGCCTCCACGAGTTCCCGGACCTCGACGACGCGATCGTGAAGGCGGTCGGGTAGGGCACGACTCACGGCTCATCGCCTTAGATGACACGCATCCGCGATCTCGCCCAGGCCGCGCTGACTTCCGAAACACCAGCCGCGAGTCTGGAGGCGGTGATTCGCGACCTCATCGCGGCTGGCGAGACGCGCCAGGCGATCGCTAGCGAACTCGACGCATTCGTGACCGCGCTTCGCGAGACCGGCGCGACGAGACGATGGAGGAGGAGGTCGTCCTCAAGATCTTGGATCGCCTGCGCGGATGGTGCGCACCCGATGCACGCCTGTAGCGGTTGCTGGGCGGCTCCCTATCCCTCCGCGCGACGCCGAGAAAGGAAGTACCCGGCCACGAGCTGCAAGGCCGCGAGCACGAGCAGCACCACGGCGTACCAGCGGAGGTCGGCGAGCTCGTCCGCGGCGGCGCGGCCCTGCGCGTCGCTCGAGGCGTAGAGCGCGAACAGGCCGGCGAACGCGAACCACACCCCGACCCGCCCGGTCACGAACGCCGCGTACAGCAGGTGGTCTTTCACGTCCGCGCCGTCGATGCGCCGGCCCATCCACACGATCAGCGAGCGGACGCCGCCCGCCGCGAAGGCGACGGCGAGGACGACCTCGACGATCCTCATCCGCGCTCCGCGGCGGCGCGCGCGAGCGCGGCGAGCACCTCGTCGTCGGGGGTCTGATCGAAGATCCGGTACCACTCCCCCACGGCGAAGAACGGCTCGGGGGTGGCGAGCGCGACGACCTCGTCCGCCTCGTGCGAGAGCCGCTGGATCGTCTGCGGCGGCGCCACGGGGACCGCGAGCACGACCGTCGCCGCGCCCTGCGCCCGCGCCCAGCGCAGGGCCGCGACCGCGGTGCCGCCGGTCGCCACGCCGTCGTCGACGACGATCGCGGTCTTCCCTTCGAGCTCGAGCGGGGGCCGGCCCCCCCGGTACGCCTCGAGTCGTCGGACGGTCTCGGCCTCCTCGGCGGCGATCTCGCGCTCGAGGTACTCCTCGCTCACGCCCAGGCGCTCGATCAGCCAGGGGTCGAGCACGCGGACGCCCGGCGCGACCGCGCCGAGGCCGAGCTCGGGGTTGCCGGGGGCGCCGACCTTGCGCGGCACGACCACGTCGAGCGGGACGCCGAGCGTGGCCGCAACGACCTCCCCGACGATCACGCCGCCCCGCGGGATCGCGAGCACCACCGTGTCAGGTCCGGCATGCTCCTTCAGCGCGTCGGCCAGGCGCCGCCCGGCGTCGAGCCGGTCGTGGAAGATCACGGCTCCCGCTCCCGCTCCCGCATCTCGCGCTCCGCCCGCTCCTGCTCGAGCTTGCGGCGCTTGTCCTCGATGACCTTCTCGGGGGGCGGCATCGGCTTGCGGATCCGCCGGTACGCGGCCAGCGGGTCGTCGGTCCTCGCGCGCTTCTTGCGAGCTGCCACGACCCCATCATCCTACGGTGGCTCCGGTCGCCGCGCCGCGCCGCGATTGCCGCCCGGTGGCCGCCCGCCTAGCATGGAGCCCCGAGCCCAGGAGGTCCTGACGTGGTCCAGGCGTACATCCTGATCCAGACCGAGGTCGGCAAGGCCGCCACCGTCGCTGGCGAGGTGCGCGAGATCAAGGGCGTGACCGAGGCCGAGGACGTCACGGGCCCGTACGACGTCATCGTGCGCGCCGAGGCGAAGAACGTCGACGAGCTCGGCAAGCTGGTCGTCGCCAAGATCCAGGGTGTCGAGGGCATCACGCGCACGCTCACCTGCCCGGTCGTCACCCGCACGACGTGGCTACCGGGCGGCCTCGACCTCGGCGAACGCGACGTCGAGCGTCTCGATCGCGCGCGCCGCGTCGTCCTCGGTGATCGTGAGCGGTGGCGCGAGCCGGAGCGCGTTCCCGTACAGCCCGCCCTTGCCGATCAGCATGCCCTGCTCGCGGCACGCCTCCATCACGCGCCCTGCCAGGTCCGGCGCCGGTTCCTTGGTCGCGCCGTCGGCCACCATCTCGATCCCGATCATCAGACCCTTGCCTCGGACCTCGCCGACGACCTCGTAGCGTTCCTCGAGGTCCTTCAGCCCCCGCATCAGGTAGTTCCCCATCTTGTAGGCGTTCTGTTGCAGATCCTGCTCCTCGATGTACCGCAGGTTCGCGAGCGCTCCGGTCGTCGAGATCTGGTTCCCGCCGAACGTCGAGATCGAGTTCGCGCGCAGGGAGTCGACCATGTCCTCCCGGCCGACGACCGCGCCGATCGCCATCCCGTTCCCGAGCCCCTTCGCGCAGACGATCGCGTCGGGGCGGACGCCGTAGGACTCGATCCCCCAGTACGCCTCCCCGGTGCGGCCGAACCCGCTCTGCACCTCGTCGGCGATGAACGGGATGCCGTGCTCGTCCAGGATGCCCTTCACGATCTGGAAGTACTCCTGCGGTGGCGTCACGAAGCCCCCCACGCCCTGGATCGTCTCGGCGATCATCGCCGCCGGCTCGCCGGTCGTCGTGGTCTGGATCACGTTCCGGAGATCCTCCGCGCAGGCGACGCCGCACTCGGGGTACGTGAGGTTGAACGGGCATCGGTAGCAGTACGGCGCGAGGGCGTACGAAACGTTGAGCGGCGAGAAGGACGTCGCCGACCACCCCTTGTTCCCCGTGATCCCGACGGCGCCGAAGGAGCGGCCGTGGAACGAGTTCCGGAGCGCGATGATCTCGTTCGAGCGTCGCCACGACGTCGCGAACAGCAGCGCCGCCTCGATCGCCTCGGTCCCCGAGCTCACGAAGAACGCCTTCGTCGAGTGATCGATCGGCGCGAGCCCGGTGAGCCGCTCCGCGAGCTCGATCTGCGGACGGATCAGGTACAGGGTCGAGGTGTGGTTGATCCCGCGCTGGATCTGCTCGGTCAGCGCGTCCACCATCTCCTGCATCAGGTGCCCTGAGATCGTCGTGACGATGCCGCCGAAGAAGTCGAGGTACTCGCGCCCCTCGCCGTCCCACACCCTGGTGCCCTCGCCCC
>DAIUEM010000179.1:0-3259 GCA_036845105.1 Actinomycetota bacterium
GCGTTCACGACCGGCCCGGTGACGAGCAGCTGCCCGACCGGCCCGATGCCGGTGGCGGCCTGGCCCGACTCGATCCCCACCCGGACCTCGAGCGGCACGGCCAGGCCGAGGTCGGCGCTCATCCGCCGGAGCCGGCCCCGGATCGCGAGCCCCGCCCGCACGGCGCGGACGGCGTCGTCCTCGTGCACGGCGGGCAGCCCGAACACCGCCATCACGGCGTCGCCGATGAACTTCTCGGGCCGCCCGCGGAGCGCCTGCAGCTCCTGGGTGGCGGCGTCGAAGAACCGGCTCTGGATCTCTCGAGCGCGCTCGGGGTCCAGCCGCCGGGCGAGACCGGTGGAGTCGACGAGGTCGGCGAACAGCACCGTCACCATCTTCAGCTCGTCGGTGCCGAGCGGCGCGCCGACGACCGAGCCGCAGTTGGGGCAGAACCGCGCGCCCTCGGGCAACGGCTGGCCACAGATGGCGCAGGACATCCTCGAAGGATACGGCCGCGCGCCGACAGGCTCCCTCACGCCCCGGTGCGGTACCGGAGGTACACCATGCCGTTGCCGAACCGGCGCTCGTCGAGCAGTTCGAGCTCGACACGGACGTGCTCGGGGAGGGCCCGCGTGCCGCCCCCCACGGCGATCGGCGCGAGGATCAACCAGACCTCGTCGACCACGCCGCCGGCGAACGCCCGGGCGGCGAGGGTCGGACCACCCACGCCGAGGTTACGCTCGGCCGAGGCCTTCATCTCCCTGATCGCCTCGGGGTCGAAGTCCCGCTCGATCCGGGTCCGGGCGCTCGACACGGTCCCGAGGGTCGTCGAGAACACGACCTTGTCCGCCGCCTGCCAGATCGCCGCGTAGTCCCGGATGGAGGCCGGCTCGTCGGCGAGCGTGTGCACGCTCTCCCAGAAGACCATCACCTCGTACATCCGCCGCCCGTAGAGGTAAGTGCCGATCGGCCGTTCGAGGTCGTTGACGAACGCGTGCACCTCCTCGTCCGGCACGCCCCAGTCGAAGCTGCCGTCCTCGTCCGCGACGTACCCGTCGAGCGACGTGATCGCCGAGTAGATGAGCTTGGCCATGGCGAGGCTCCCTCCGACCGGAGCCCCGAGGGTACGCGCTCAGGGCACGGAGATCGTCGATTCCTCGCCGAAGGTCGGCTGGGCCACACCGTACGCCTTCGCCATGGCGTGCCAGATGCTCTCGCCCATCTCCGGGTAGCTCTGGCTCGCCTTGTTCATCTCCTTGCGGATCGTGTCCAGCACGTCCTTCGGGTCTCCACGGCGCTCGGACGGGAACGCCAGCAGCTCATCGATGTGCCGGGCGATCGCGGCGTACCAGTCGCCGGCCACCACGTGCTTCTCGGAGCGCTCGGAGAAACGCAGGAACGTCTGGAGCGCCGCCAGGACCGCGGCCAAGACGCTGAGCGTCCCGATCACGACGCGAAGGGTAAGCGGGAAGCTGCCGCCCTCCTGCGCCAGGGTCGCGAACAGACTCGTCCCGACGACCGCCGACAGGACGACGGTCGGGATGCCCAGCCACAGGTTGCTGCGTTTCAGGCGAGCGGCGAGGAAGTAGTGCGCGTGCTGAGCCGCGTTCGCGCGATGCCCCCAGTCGGCCAGCAGCTTGGACTGCTCGCTCGTCCATCGCGTCTGCCGTGCCTTCGCGGCCGTGTTCGGATCGCCGCCCGACATGCCCATCCCCTCCCCGGATCTCGGGGCAAGTGTCCGCTCGGGCGCCCGCGAGCGGGAGTCGGCTCTTCAGGGGTCTTGCCAGTCCCGATGTGTCTACAGCCGTCGTGGGTGCCGGGATTCGACTCGGCTGCCTGCAACCGGTAGTGTGCTCGGGTCCATCCATCGAGGCCTCCATGGAAGGAGGGTCCGTATGGAGCTCTCGGACCGAGAAGCCTGGACCGTCATCCACGGTTTGCTCGCGGGCACGCTGTTCCTCCTCGCGTTCGCCGGCGGCCTGGCGGGGCTGTGGAGCCTTCGTCCCGGGTTCCTCACGCCGACCGCGATCAGGGAGCGACTGCGACGCCTCTACATCGGCGTGTGGGTCATGGCGGCCGTGTCGTGGATCACCGTGATCTCGGGCACGTGGATCGTCTATCCCTGGTACCGGGCGGGGCTCGCCGGTGAGACCTTCGAGGGCTGCGCGGGTCTGCATCTCCCGGACCCCGACGCATGCTCGCCGAGGGACTTCCTCCTCTCCAACGTGTCGGGCGACACCGAGACGTGGCACGAGTTCGGCATGGAGTGGAAGGAGCACATCGCCTGGATCGCGCCGATCCTGGCGACCGCCGTCGCGTTCATCGTGACCTACTACGGCGCACGGCTGATCCCTCGGACGTGGCTGCGCGTGACCGTGATCGTCATGTTCGTGGCCGCGTTCGCGGCGGCCGTCGTCGGGGGCGCCTTCGGAGCGTTCCTCAACAAGGTCGCCCCGATCGTCTGAGGAGGATCGATGTCGAGCGAGAGCAACATGCACAGGGACGTCGAGCGAGCGCCCGAGATCGCCGACCTGGGGCTCATGCCCCGTCCGGACGGCCCGGCGGCGGCGGCGGTCCTGGCCGCGGGAATCGGCGTCTTCGCCCTGGGACTCCTCACGGTGCTGAGCGAGGCGTCGACGGGGATGCACGACTGGCTCGAGTCCTGGGACTTCGATCAGGGCGTCGGTCCACTCGCCGGCAAGACCATCGTGGCGGTCATCGTGTGGGTGGTGAGCTGGATCGTGCTGGCCATCGCGCTCCGCGGCAGGGAGGTCAGCCTGAAGGTGTGGTTCTGGGTGGCGCTCGTCCTCGGCGCCCTGGGGTTCCTCGGGACGTTCCCGCCCGTCTTCCTGTCCTTCGGCGGATGAGCACGGACCGAGGCGAGATCGTCGCCGCGCGAGCGATCGGGGTGGGCGTCGGCCTGATCGCCCTGATGCTCGCCTGGCTGATCGGGAACCGCCTGACCACGCTCGCGTGGGACGCGCCCGTCGGGCCGACCGTGGCGTTCGTCTCCGCGATCCTCATCGGGGTCGCCACCGCGATCGTCGCGGGTCATCGGCTCGCCGCGCGCGTCCGCGACGGCAGACGATAGGGCTCCGGGCCTCAGGGCTCGCGACGGCGCCGGCTCTCGCGCGTGGTGCGCTCACGGTAGAGCAGGCGCTTGCGCTCGAGCAGGTCGTACGTCTCCGGCGCCATCGACATCGCCCGCGTCTGCCAGAACTCGGCCTGCTCGAGGAGCTCCTCGGCGCGCGCCGACCCCTGGGCGGTGGCCGAGAGCCTC
>DAIUEM010000179.1:3269-5064 GCA_036845105.1 Actinomycetota bacterium
GCGTGCGCAGCGCGCCCTCGAGGTCGCCGTCGTCGGCGAGCTCGCGGGCCCGCTTGCCCGCCTGCGCGCTGGACAGGATCACGACCTCCTCCGTCACCTCGGCATCGGGGGAGGTGGCGGCGGCCTCGTCGGCCGAGACCAGGTTCACGGTGAGCGGGATCCGCACCTCGTGGTGCGCGACCTCCTGCCCCACCGAGACGTACCGCAGCACGACCTCGGCGACCCGCTGCGCGCCGAGCGCCGCGACGCTCGGCACGTGAAGCTGGAAGACCACGCGCCGGCGCTCCTGCCCGAACGCGTCGCCGAGCTGGACCTGCACGCCGCCCTCGACGGCGACGGCGGGGAACTCGTTCAGAACGCCGAGGAACCGGACCTCGGGCTCGGGCCGCAGCTCGACGCTCACGTTCTGCGCGACCAGGGTCACGAGGTCGGAGAACTCCTGCGCGAAGATCGCCGGGGCGTCGTCCGGCGTCTCGGCGAAGTGCGCCGCGCCGCCGCCGGCGTCGGCCATCGCGGTCATGAGGTCCTCGGCGAAGCGCTCGCCGAAGCCGACGGTCGAGGTCGTGACGCCCTGCGCGCGCGTGCGCTCGGCCATCTGCCGCAACGACGGCGTGTCGTTGATCCCGACGTTCGCGATCCCGTCCGAGAGCAGGACGACGCGCCGCAGCGAGTCGGCGGGCGCGGCCGAGAGCGTCTCGGCGCCCTTCAGCCAGCCGCCCGACAGGTTCGTCATGTTGCGCGCGTGGATCCGACCGATCGCGGCGAGGAGCGCGTCGCGGTTGCCGTCGATCGCAGTGAGCGGCGCGAGGAGCTGGATCTCGTCGTCGTAGGCGACGATCGACACGCGGTCGGCCGGCGCCATCCGCTGCACGAGGAAGGCCGCGCACTCGCGTGTGACGGCGAGCTTGGCCCCGGCCATCGAGCCGGACCGGTCGATCACGAGCGCGACCGACAGCGGCTTGCGCTCGGCGTTCTCGGGTGAGGAAGGTGCGACGAGCTCGAGCATGCACCAGACGTCGTGCTCGGACTCGACGGCGAGCAACTCGTGCTCGAAACGCACGGTGGCCTGCATGAGGGGGCTCCTTCCCGCGCGTGTTGGGGCCGCGCGATGGGTTCAGGGGTGCAGGGTCTACCGTGCGTGCGACCGGTGGGTCTGACACGAACGCTCGTTCGGCGACCGATGGCTACGAGCTCTTACCCAACGCGGCCGCGAGCTCGGGGACGTCCGCCCGGTTCGTGATGATCTCGTCGACGACGCCGTACTCCACCGCAGCCTCGGCGGTGAGGATGAAGTCGCGATCCGTGTCTCGGGACACGGTCTCGAGTGGCTGGCCCGTGTGCTCGGCGATCAACCCCTCGAGGAGCTTGCGGTTCCGCGTGATCTCCTTGGCCTGGATCTCGATGTCGACCGCCTGGCCCTCCGTTCCCCCGTAGGGTTGGTGCAGCAGGATCCTCGATCGCGGCAGCGCGAAGCGCTTGCCCCTCTTCCCGGCGAGCAGGACAACCGCGGCGGCCGAGGCCGCCTGGCCCATCACGATCGTCGCGACGTCGGGTCGCACGTACTGCATCGTGTCGTACACCGCGAACAGCGCGGTGACATCTCCGCCGGGGGAGTTGATGTACAGGTTGATGTCCTTCTCCGGGTCCTCGGACTCGAGGTGCAGGAGCTGCGCCATGATGAGGTTGCCCACGGCATCGTCGATCGGAGCTCCGAGGAAGATGATGCGCTCGTTCAGGAGACGCGAGTAGATGTCGAACGAGCGCTCGCCTCGGCTGGTCTGCTCGACGACGACGG
>DAIUEM010000180.1:0-5055 GCA_036845105.1 Actinomycetota bacterium
TCGGCATGTGGAGGTGCTCGAAGCCGTGGAGGAACTCGGGCATCGTCGTGGTCGCCGCGACCACGATGCTGATCGCGAGCCCGAGGGTGGCCTTCGCGACGATGTTCCAGGCGCCCCACAGGCCCTCGACGGACAGGGACACGCCCAGCACGTCGACCCGCTCGCCGCCGCCGACGAACGGCAGCAGGACCGCGAACACGATGAAGGGGATCTCGAACAGCAGACGCTTCGCGACGAACGGCGCGGGCAGGCGCGCCGCGGCAGCCAGGCCGAGCACGATGAGCGCGTAGACGCCGAAGGCCCAGACGGCCTCGCGGGGCGTCGCGACCACCGCGATCACGAACAGGAACTGCGCGGCCAGCTTGGCTTGCGGCGCGAGCCGATGGAGCCAGGTGTGCCCGTGGACGTAGAGGGCGTGAGAGTGGGGTCCGCTCATGGACCGGACGCCGATCCCTCGCGACGGGCCCGCAGGGTTCGCAAGAGCCCGAACAGGATCATCCCGACACCGAACGTGACGGCGACGCCGATGACGCCCGCGAGCCCGGTCGACAGGCCCTCCTCCTCGACGCCCTTCACCCCGTAGTCGGCGAGCGGGCCATCGCCGACCGCGTGCTCCTCGGCGGTGTCGGCGAACCCCTGGTCGATCGCGACCCGCTCGAGCCCGTCCGGTGAGCCGCTCGCCAGCGGGCTCACGAAGAACGCCAGCCCGAGCGTGACGACGAGACCGCCGACGACGAACAGGAGCAGGTTCTTCCGGTCCACGCGCTCACACCCTCGCGGCGGGCTCGCTCGGTCGGATCTCGAGCGGCTGGAGCAGGTCCCGGGCGCCGTACACGAGGTCCGGCCGCACGCCGAGCACCGCGCTCACGGTGAGTGCGGTGATGACGGCCTCGCCGATCCCGATCAGGGCGTGCACGCCGACCATCGCGGCGAACATCGCCCCGAGCGACACGTCACCGACGCCGCCGATCGCGTACTCGACGAAGAACGCGATCGACGCGAGCACCACCGACACGCCGGCGGCGATCGCCGAGGCGGCAACCACCATCGGCCGGGTCTTCGGCAGCAGCCCCCGGATCGCGAGGAACACCACGTACCCGCCGAGGCCGCCGATCAGCGCCATGTTCAGGACGTTCAGCCCCAGCGCGGACAGCCCGCCGTCGGCGAAGAACAGCGCCTGCACGAACAGGACCAGCGCGATGCAGATCACGCCAGCCCACGGGCCGACGAGCACCGTGGCGAGCACGCCACCGAGCAGGTGGCCGCTCGTCCCGAGCGCCACCGGGAAGTTCAGCATCTGCGCGGCGAACACGAAGGCGGCGACGAGCCCCGCGAGCGGCGCCTGCTTCTCCTCCATCGTGTCCGAGGCCTTCTTGAGGGCGACGCCCACCCCGCCGGCGGAGACGACGCCGGCCGCGAGCGACGTGCTCGCGTTGATGAACCCATCGGGGATGTGCATGCGTTCCCTCCTCGGCCGCGAGCCACGCTTGGTCGGGCGGATGCTGCAACCCATCGCTATTGCAAAGACCCGCAAGCCGTACGCACGAAGCTACCGGTCCTCCCGAGATGCGTCAAGGCATGGGCCGGTCAGAACCTCGGGGTCTCGGTGTAGGTGCCGAACACGCCGCGGAGCGCCTCCACGATCTCGCCCTCGGTGCACCCGGCGCGGGCGCAGTCCACGAGCGGCGGCACCATGTTCGCGTCGGACCTGGCCGCCTCGAGGAGGCGCCGGATCGCGCGCTCGGCCACATCGGCGTCGCGCCGGGCTCGGACCTCGCGGACCCGGGCGATCTGCTCGACCTCGACCTCGGGCGGGATCACGAGGATGTCGATCGGCGGCTCGACCTCCTCGACGAGCGTCGTCACGCCGACCTTCTCCAGGTCGCCCGACGCGTAACGCTCCTGCTCGCGCCACGCCGACTCGGCGATCGCCTGCTGGAGTTCGCCGCGCTCGATCCCGGCGAGGACGCCCTCGAGCATCGAGCCGTTCCCCCACGCCTCGATCCGCGCGAACTCCTCCTCGGCGAGCGCCTCGATCCGGTCGGTGAGGTGCTCGACGAGGTACGAGCCGCCGAGCGGATCGATCACGTCGGGGACGCCGGTCTCCTGCGCGATGATCTGCTGCGTCCGGAGCGCGAGCTTCGCCGCGTCCTCCGTCGGAAGGGCGAGGACCTCGTCGAGCGCGTTCGTGTGCAGCGACTGCGTGCCGCCGAGCACCGCGGCGAGCGCCTCGACCGTGGTGCGCACGACGTTGTTCATCGGCTGCTGCGCGGTGAGCGACACACCGGCGGTCTGCGTGTGGAAGCGCAGGCGCATCGACGCCTCGTCCTTCGCGCCGTAGCGCTCGCGGAGCCACCTGGCCCAGATCCTCCGCGCGGCCCGGTACTTCGCGATCTCCTCGAAGAAGTCGATGTGGGCGTTGAAGAAGAAGGAGAGCCCGGACGCGAACCGGTCGACGTCGAGGCCACGCTCCATCCCGAGCTCGACGTACGCGAACCCGTCGGCGAGCGTGAACGCGAGCTCCTGCACCGCGGTCGCCCCGGCCTCGCGGATGTGATACCCGCTCACGCTGATCGGGTGGAACTTCGGCACGCGCTCCGCGCAGAACGCCATGAGATCGCCGATGAGCCGCAGGTGGGGCCTCGGGGGGAACAGCCACTCCTTCTGCGCGATGTACTCCTTGAGGATGTCCGTTTGCAGCGTGCCGTCGAGCCGGTCCCAGGGCACCCCCTGCCGCTCGGCCGCGGCGAGGAAGAAGGCGAACACGATGACCGCCGGCCCGCTGATCGTCATCGACGTGGTGGTCTCGCCGAGCGGGATGCCGTCGAAGAGCGTGTCGAAGTCCTCGAGCGTGTCGGTGGCGACGCCGCAGCGGCCGACCTCCCCCTCGGCGCGTGGGTCGTCCGAGTCCCGACCCATGAGCGTCGGCATGTCGAACGCGACCGACAGCCCGCCCTGCCCCTGTCCGAGCAGGAATCGGTATCGCGCGTTCGTCTCGGCCGCCGTGCCGAACCCCGCGAACTGCCGCATCGTCCACAGACGACCGCGGTACATCGTGGGGTAGACGCCGCGGGTGAACGGGTACGCCCCCGGCAGGCCGAGCTTCGCCTCGGGGTCGAAGCCCTCGAGGTCCTCGGGGCCGACGACGGGCGGCAGCGGGAGCCCCGAGAGCGTTCGCACGTCGCGTTCGTCCACCACGACCTGTCTCCCTTACCCTGCGGCCGCCCGCTCCATGAGCAGCGAGGCGGCCAGGTACGGATCGGTCCGGCGCTCGAGCAGGGCGTCGGCGAGGTCGGCGTCGGCATCCAGCAGCGCCCGCACGCGCTCCCGCAGCTCCTCGACGGTCAGGCTCTCGACCTCGCGCAGGAGCCGCTCCCGCCGGCCTCGCGCCAGCAGGCCGGTCGCCTCCAGGTGCGCGCGGTGCCCCTCGATCGCGCCCCACAGCGCGTCCACGCCCTCGCCGGCCGCGGCCGTCGCCCTCACGACGGGGGGCGTCCACGCCAGCTCGGGGCCGAGCCGCAGCATCTGCTCGAGGTCTCGGACCGCCGCGTCCGCGCCCTCGCGGTCGGCCTTGTTCACGACGAAGACGTCGGCGATCTCGAGGATGCCGGCCTTCGCCACCTGCACGGCGTCGCCCCACCCGGGGGCGACCACCACGAGCGTCGTGTCGGTCGCGGCGGCCACGTCGACCTCCGCCTGCCCGACCCCGACCGTCTCGACGATCACGACGTCCTTGCCGGACGCGTCGAGGATGCGGACGGCCTCGGGCGCCGCGAGCGCCATGCCCCCCAGGTGCCCCCTCGTCGCCATCGAACGGATGAACACGCCGGGATCCGTCGCGTGGTCTTGCATCCGAACGCGGTCTCCCAGGAGCGCCCCGCCCGTGAACGGTGAGGTCGGGTCGATCGCGAGCACCGCGGCCGAGAGCCCGCGCCCCCGCGCGGCCCGCACGAGCTCGCCCGCGAGCGTCGACTTCCCCACGCCGGGCGAGCCGGTGAGCCCGACCGTCCATGCGCGTCCGGTCCTCGGGAACAGCCCGGCGGAGAGCTCGGGCAGGTCCTTCGCGCCGTCCTCGACCATCGAGATCGCGCGCGCGACCGCTCGGCGATCTCCCGCGAGGATGCGCTCGACCAGCTCCACGGTGGACAGCGTATCGGTACACGGCCGCTCGGTCCGCCTGCCCGTCAGGGCCCCGACCGCGGCGGCCCCGCCGGGGCGCCGGCGCTCGCGTCGTGGGCGGGCACGGCGGCGGCCGCGCCGGGGATCGCCTCGAGGGCGTCCCGGAGCGACTTGCAGTACTCGCGCTGGCGGGCGAGTGCGGCGTCCCGCGGGCTGACGGCCCGCGCCCGTGCCATCGCGAGGTTCACCTGCTCCTTCTGGAGCCGCCGCAGCAATCGGGCGGCCCGACGGCCGGCGCGGGCGCGGAGCTCGCGACGCGACCGGCGCCGAGCACGGGGATCGAGCAGGACGCCGAGCTCCGACGCCGTGAGCCCCGGTCCGCCGACCTCCGAGCGGAGCGCCGTCGCCAGCCATCGGCGCTCCCGGCGGTGCGCGAGCCGAACGAGCACGAGGACGAACAGCAGCAGGGGCAGCCCCTTCGCCGCCGCCGCGAGCGGGACACGGAGCCAGTCCCCGAGCCCCCGCGTGTCGGACGGGAACAGGTTCAGGATCGGCGAGTTCCACAGGACGTGCCCCGCCACCCCGGCGAGGAACAGGCCGGCCGCGATCCATGCGCGCCGTCCCAGGGGCTCCTCGCCGCGCGGGGACACGACGTAGGCGACGCCCATGCCGGCCAGGCCCGTGTACAGGACGTGGCCGTAGAGCCCGCTCGAGACCACGCGCACCCAGAACCCGGCGAGCACGCCGCTCGGCGTCCCACCGAACACGGCGACGAAGTAGAAGACGTCCTCGACGACGGCGAACCCGAGCCCACACAGGGCTCCGTACACGAACCCGTCGAGCACGTCGTCGAACTCGTCGGCCGCCAGGATCGCGAGGAGCACGATCCCCGCCGCCTTCAGGGTCTCCTCGACGAGCGGCGCGGCGAGCGTCGCC
>DAIUEM010000181.1:0-2440 GCA_036845105.1 Actinomycetota bacterium
GGGCGCCGCGCAGCGCCTGTCGCGACATCTCGAGCTCCGCGGACGCGGCGCGGACCCCGCGATCGTGCGCCTGACCAGCGTGCTGTGGGGCGTCGCCGCCGGCCTGTTCGGATGGCTGGGATGGCTGATCGCGTACGACATCCTCGAACTCCGCGGCCGCGCTCCGGCGCTCGCGTGCGGGATCGCCGTCACGGTGCTGGGAGGCGCCCTCTACCTGGTCCTGCGTGAGGGTCTCCAGCAGATCGCCGTGTTCGCGGGGATCCTCACGATCGTCGGCGCCTCGCTCGCCGACGGGATGGACATGATGGTCGCGGTCTGGGCCGTCGGCGCCGCGTGGATCGGCCTCGGGGCTCTGCACCGGGCGACGCCCGAGCGGGCAGCCTTCATCGGCGGTCCGCTCGTCGTCCTGTGGGCGCCGATGGCGCTGGGGGAGGTCGAGGGCGACGTCGGGATGTGGCTGGGTCTCGCGACAGCCGTGGCGCTCATCGTGACGAGCCTCGCGTTGCACCAGCCCCTGCTCCTGGGGTTCGGCACGGTCGGGATGTTCGCGTACCTGATCCGTGTGCTCGTACGCCTGTTCGGCGACACGGCCGCGATGCCGGTCGCGCTCCTGGTCGCCGGCGCGACCGTGATCGTCGTCGCCGTCTGGCTCGCCAGACGCTCGACGCGCGAGGCTAGCCGTAGTGCTCGGCGAAGTCCTTCGTGATCTTCGCGACCGTGATCACCTCGTCGCGGAACACGTCCTCGGAGCGCGCCCGGACCGACTCGGTCTGCACGCCGCCCGCGAACACGATCGTCTCGTGCTCCAGCACCTCCGGATCGACGTAGGCGTGCACCTTGAGCAGCCCGCCGAGCGGCGGCAGGCTCCCGAGCTCCACGCCCGGGAGGTCGCGCTCGATCTCCTGTTCCGTGGCGAGGTGCGCGTGCTTGTCGCCGACCACGCCCTCCACCAGGCGCATGTCGAGCCGGCGGTCCCCCGGCACGACCGCCAGGACGTGGCCGGCGGCCGTGTCGATCAGCAGGGTCTTCACCACCGCGTCGGCCTGGATGCCGAGCGCGCGGGCCTCGTCGATCGACGTGAAGGCCTTCTCGTGCGGGATCGCCTCGAACGGGACGCCCCGCCCCTCCAGGTACTCGGTCGTGAGCGACATCACGATCGCCTCCTTCCACGACCCTTCCACGAGCCTGGTCCTCTCGGACCAAGTCAATCACGGGCCGGTCGGTCATGCAGGGACGGGGCTGCCGGACCCCGCCGGCGCCTGCCCCGCACGGCACGATGGGGCGCGGAGGTGATCGATCGACGATGCGCTGGGTCGTCGGGATCTTCTTCATGATGCACGGCCTCGGGCACACGATGGGCTTCCTGGCCGCATGGACCCGGGTGGACGTCGGCTTCACCGACGACCCGTGGATCCTGCCCGGCGAGATCCGCGTGCAGGAGGCGCTCGGCCGGGCGTGGGGCATGCTGTGGCTGGTCGCGCTCGTCGGATGGGTCGTCGCCGGGTTCGGCGTGATCCAGGCCGCCGAGTGGTGGCCGGCGCTGGCCAAGGGGGCGGCCGTCGTGTCGATCGCCGCGATCGTGCCGTGGTGGCGGACCGTGCCGGTCGGCGCGTGGCTCGGCGTCCTCGCCGACGTGGTCGTGCTCGGCGGGCTCCTGACCACCTGGGGCCGCGACATCGCCGATCGCCTCTGAGCGTTCCTCCCGCTCGGGGTCGGCTAGCGTAAGCGAGATGCCCGGCATCCAGGACCAGGTGGGATCGCTCCGGCGGGTCTACGTCCGCCCGCCTCGCGCCGCCGACCTCGCCGCATGGCGCGCGTACGGCTGGCGGAGCGCACCCGTCCCCGACGTGGCCGCCGAGGAGCACCGCGCCCTGCGCGCGGAGCTCGAGCGCGCCGGCGCCGAGGTGGTCGCGGGTGAGGCGCCGGTCGATGGCGACCCCGACGCGATCTACGCGTACGACCCCGTGCTCATGACCGACCGCGGCGCGATCCTGCTGCGGCCCGGCAAACCCTCGCGCCTCGCCGAGCCCGCTGCGGTCGCGGCCGACCTCGAGGACGCGGGCGTGCCGATCGTCGGCTCGCTCGAGGAGCCGGCGTGCGCGGAGGGCGGCGACATGTTCTGGCTCGACGCCGGCACGCTCGCGGTGGGTCGCGGCTACCGCACGAACGACGGGGGCATCGCCGCGATCCGCGAGCTGCTCCCGGACGTCGAGGTCCTGGCGTTCGACCTGCCGCATCTCCACGGACCCGCCGAGTGCCTGCACCTGCTCTCGCTCCTGTCGCCGCTCGACCGCGACCTGGTCGTGTGCTTCCCACCGCTGATGCCGGTCCGGCTGATGGAGGAGCTCGCGTCGCGTGGGATCGACCGCGCCGAGGTCCCGGACGAGGAGTTCGACACGATGGGCGCCAACGTGCTCGCCATCGCGCCGCGCAGGTGCGT
>DAIUEM010000181.1:2450-5035 GCA_036845105.1 Actinomycetota bacterium
CCCTCGAGGGGACCCCCGAGCGCCGGCGCCGGATGGAGGCGGCCGGTGTCGAGGTCCGCACGTACCGCGGCGAGGAGATCAGCCGCAAGGGCGACGGCGGGCCGACCTGCCTCACGCGCCCGCTCCTGCGGGACTGAGCCCGGTCACCCGCGCGGGGACCGCGGCTCGGGCAGGTCGTCCATCCGCCAGCCCGGAGGCAGCCGTCCCTCGTCCCGAGCCCGGGCCGACCGCGCGAGGAAGCGGGCGCGCCGGAGCGGCTCGGGCGTCCGAGCGCCCACCACGCACGACGAGCGCACCACGGCCTCCGCGACCCGGACCCCCGTCCGCCACGCCGCGTGGACGAAGATCGGACGCGCGCCGGCCCGCGTCACGACCGCGCGGCCGACCTCACGGCCCTCGAGCACGAGTCGCCCTCGTGCGTCGGGCTCCGCGACGAGCGGCCGGTCCGTGACCCCCACCGTGGGCACGCCGAGCACCGCTCCCAGGTGCAGCGCGAGGCCCGCTCCTCTCGGGTGGTCCCGCCCGGTGGCGTCGACGAGCAGGACGACCGGCGCCGGATCCAGCTGCCGGACGGCCCGCTCGAGCATCGCGCCCTCCCGGAGCGCGAGGTATCCCGGCTCGTAGGGCGCCTCGACCGGGGACGCCACCACCGACCGAACGGATCCGGCGACCGCGGCCACCCAGGCGCGCTCGGACGGCGCCTGGTCGGCGCGGGTCGAGAACGCCGCGAACACCGCGCTGACCGTGAACGCACCGGCCTCGGGGACGGACCAGGGCTCCGCCTCTTCGGCCGCGAGCCGCCGCTGCAGGTCCTCGAGCTGCTCCCGCGTGTCGGGCCACCCGACCACACGGGCCGCCTAGCCGTCGGGGCGGTGATCGCGCAGGTAGCGCTCGAGCTCGGCCGCGAGGTCCTCCCCGCTCGGTACCGGGCCGAGGTCCTGCGAGTCGCGGCTCGCGTCCTCGAGGCGACGCACGTAGTCGGAGAGCTCGGCGTCCTCGGCGATCTCCTCGTCGACCCGCCGCTGCCACCCGGTGGCAACCCGCTCCATGTCCCCCGTGTCCACCTGGAGGCCGAGCAGGTCGCGCACCGCCTCGAGCAGGGCGAGCGCGACCTTCGGGTTCGCCGTCGAGGGCAGGTAGTGCGGCGCCGCCCCCCACAGCGACAGCGAGGGCAGGCCGACGCCCGCGGCCGCGTCGTGGAGCACGCCGACGATGCCCGTCGGCCCCTCGTACCTCGCCGGCTCGACGCCGGGGCGAGAGAGCCACTCGGGGTCCGTGCTCGAGGCCGCCACCGGCGACGCGACCGTGTGCGGGACGTCCGCGAGGAACGCGCCGAGCGTGACGAGCATCGCCGCGTCCACCTCGCCCGCCACCTGGAGCACGGTCTCGCAGTAGGTGCGCCATCGCACGTTCGGCTCCACGCCGATCAGCAGCACGACGTCGCGTCCGCCCGGGCCCGCGACGTAGAAGTCGTTCCTCGGCCACGTGAGCCGGCGGGTCAGGCCCGCCTGCATCCGGACCGTCGGACGGTTGACCTGGAAGTCGTAGAAGTCCTCGGGATCCATGGCGGCGAACCGACGGGCGACCCACCGGTCACGAAGGTGCAGCGCCGCCGTCGTGGCCGCCTCGCCGCCGTCGTTCCAGCCGGCGAACGCGCACACCACGACGGGGCGCGACACCTCTGGCCGGAAGATCCACTCGACGGCGCTCACCCATCCAGTGTCGCCCCTGCGGCCCGGCCTGTCATGTAGGGCTCAGGCGACCGGGTTCGGGGTCCCCGGCTCCAGGCGCCGAGCGATCCGCCGATAGCCGAACCACGCGACCAGCCCGAGCGCCGCGATCGGCACCAGGTATCCGAGACCGACGACCGTCGCGTACGCGACGCCGAGGAACCCGTCGACGGCCTTCTCCCACGCCTCCGCGAGGCTCGGCCGCGTGTCGCTCGGCCGGTTCTGGGTCGCGACGGGCGCGCCCGACTCGACCATCGAGAGCCGGATCGTCGCGAGCGCGGTGCGATCCTCGAGCACGCGGAGCTCGCCCTTGATCTGCTCGATGCGGAACTGCACGTCCTGCAGCTCCCGCTGGATCCGCAGGGTGGCCTCCACGCTCGTGGCGTCCCGCATCAGTCCGAGCAGCACCGCCTCCTGCGCCTCCCACGTCCGCAGACGCGCCTCGAGGTCGATGAACTCCTGCGTCACCACCTGCCCCGAGACCGACTCGGCCGTCACCGCCCCGAGCGCGCGGAAGTCGGACATCGCCTCGTCGAAGGCGCCGCTCGGGACCCGCACGACCAGGCTGCCCGAGCGCGCCTCCGCGCCGGCCATCGAGGAGGACTCGACGTAGCCGCCGTACGTCTTGGCCACGCGCGAGGCCTCGTCGAACGCCTGCGCGAACGTGCCCCTGCGGACCTCGACCGTGATCTCGGCATCCTTCACGACCGCCTGGCCGATCGTCGGCAGACCGGGGAGCTCGCTCACGGCCGTGTCCGGACCCGCGAGCGTCTCGGCGGTGCCGGCCAGGTCGCGGCTCGCGTCGGCTCCGCCCTCGCCGACAGTCCACCGCTCATCGCCATGCCGCTGGCGGTC
>DAIUEM010000182.1:0-5005 GCA_036845105.1 Actinomycetota bacterium
TAGCGCGTCTGACTGGGGGTCAGAAGGTCGCCGGTTCAAATCCGGCCGGCCCGACGAGACGAGCAGGGATGGGAGGGCCCCCCCGCGATGAGTCACCCCGAACCGTCGTCGGCTCGGGTCCTCACGATCCCGAACCTGCTGTCGTTCCTACGGATCGCGCTGATCCCCCTGTTCGTCGCGCTGATCGTCGACCGCGACACGACCTTCGCCGGACTCGTGCTCTTCGCGGTGGTGGCCGCGACCGACTGGGTCGACGGCTTCCTCGCTCGTCGACTGGGGCAGGTCAGCGAGCTCGGCAAGATCCTGGATCCGACGGCCGACCGGATCGCGATGGCTGCCGGGCTGGTCGCCCTCGCGGTACGCGGTGCGTTCCCCTGGTGGGCCGCGGCGCTGATCCTCGTGCGCGACGTCGTGGTGCTCGCGGTCGGCGTCGGGCTGCTCTTCGGGCGTCGGGTCCGGCTCGACGTGCGGCCGATCGGGAAGGTCGCGACGTTCACGCTCATGACCGCGGTGGTGTGGATCTCGTGGGGGAACCTCGGCTACCCGCTCGAGCACGCGGCGCTCGCCCTCGGGTGGGTGAGCTTCACCGCCGGGATCGTCGAGTACTACGTCGCGGCCGGCCTGTACTTCGGCGATCTGCGGCGCGCACTCGCGCGGGCCGCCTGAACCGCCGTCGGCGGCCCGTGCGGCCGCCCTTCGTCGCCTCACGCGTGCTACGTTCGGCGGTGAACCCGTCCAGACGGAGGATCCGATGGAGTTCCCCGAGGACCTGCGGTACACGAGCGAGCACGAATGGGTGCGTGACGAGGGCGACGGACGCCTGCGGGTCGGGATCACCGATCACGCGCAGGACGCGCTCGGCGACGTCGTCTACGTGGACGTGCCCGACGTCGGCACCACCGTGACCGCGCACCAGGCGTTCAGCGAGGTCGAGTCCACGAAGTCCGTCTCGGACGTCTTCGCCCCCGTCTCGGGCACGATCGCGGAACGCAACGCGATGCTCGACGAGCGCCCAGAGCTGGTGAACGAGGCCCCCTACGGCGACGGATGGATCGTCGTCATCGCGGCGACGGACGCCGCCGAGCTCGACTCCCTGCTCGACGCGCAGGCGTATCGAGCGCTGGTCGAGCAGGGGGGTTGAGCCCCGAGCACCGGCCGGGCGGCGACGGTGAACCCTCGACCAGGTCCGTCCCCCTCACGGTCTCGCGCAGGCACGGTTGACCCTGCTCGTTCGGTACGATAACGTCCAGTGGCCGTCGAGGGTTCGGCCCGACCCTCAACCTCAACCGTCATCCGCAGAGCCGGGCGGAGGAGCGAACGAGCTTGTACTGCAGCCGTTGTGGACATCCGAACAAGGACGAGGCCCGCTTCTGCTCGAACTGCGGGGCTCCGCTTCACGACGACGCAACCCTCGGCATCAGCCCGGTGGAGATCGAGGGTGAAGGGCCGGAGGAGTTCCCGTTCCCGGAGGACGAGCTTCAGCCCGGACAGGCTCTCCTTCTCGTCAAGCACGGCCCGAACGCCGGCTCGACGTTCCTGCTGGAGTCGGAGGTGACCACGACCGGGCGCAACATCGACAGCGACGTGTTCCTCGACGACGTGACCGTCTCACGGAGGCACGCGGAGCTGCGGCGCGGCGACGACGGCTGGTTCGTTCACGACCTGGGAAGCCTGAACGGCACGTACGTGAACCGGGAACGTGTCGACGTGACGAAGCTCGCATCGGGAGACGAGCTCCAGATCGGCAAGTTCAAGCTCGTGTTCTTCGCTGCGGGGGAGTGAGAGGCATGGCGACGCGCAACTACCAATCGATCGGAGAGGTCCTCGTCACCGTCAAGACGGAGTTCCCCGACATCACGATCAGCAAGATCCGGTTCCTCGAGTCCGAGGGGTTGATCGAGCCCGAGCGCACGCCGTCCGGCTACCGCAAGTTCTACGCCAAAGACCTGGAGCGCCTCCGGGCGATCCTGAAGATGCAGCGGGACGAGTACCTGCCGCTGAAGGTGATCAAGGAACGGCTGCTGGACCAGGAGGCCGGGACCGCCGAGACGACGGAGCCGACCGCCGAGGAGGCGCCGGAGCCGGTCGACGAGCTCGCGGAACCTCCGACCGGGCTCCAGATGTCGCTCGACGAGATGTCGGCCGCGACCGGGATCGGCCGCGAGCAGATCCAGGAGCTCGAGTCGTTCGGCCTCGTGACCTCGCACGGACCCGAATCCGCCCGTTACTACGACGGCGACGACTACATCGTGCTGTCGATCGTGAAGGACTTCTTCCGGTTCGGTGTCGAGCCGCGCCACCTCACGATGTACAAGCACTTCGCCGAGCGCGAGGCGACGTTCTTCGAGTCGATCGTGATGCCACAGCTGCGGCAGCGGAACCCGGACGCCCGCCGGACCGCCACGGCCTCGCTGAGCGAGCTCGCGAAGGCCTCGCGCAAGCTGAAGAGCGCGCTGCTGCGGACGAACCTGCGGCAGTACCTGTCCTGAGCGTGGGACGTCGGGCGGCCCTTCGTCGAGCTGCGTGGGCGATCGTCGCCTTCCTGACACCGGCCCTGGCACTCGCGGTCGTGCCGGGGCTGGCGGGGGCGCAGATCGCGACGTCGACGCCGCCCCCAACGCCCGTGCTGCTGCCGAACGGCCAGACGTCCATGTCCCCCTTCCCGAGCGTCCTGCGGACCCCCGCCTCCGCCCTCGGGCGACCCCGGATCTCGGCATCGGCGGCGATCCTGGCGGACCTCGACTCCGGGCAGGTCCTGTTCGAGCAGGGAGCCGATCGTCGGCGTCCGATCGCGAGCGTGACGAAGATCGTCACGGCCCTCCTGGTGCTCGAGCGCAGCGACCCGCAGGACCTCGTCACCGTGAGCGCACGGGCGTCCGGCGACGGCCGCACGGCCGGGATCTCGGAGCTCGGGCTGCTTACGGGGGAGAGGATCAGGGTGGACGAGCTGCTCGCGGCGCTCATGCTCCAGTCGGCCAACGACGCGGCGATCGCGCTCGCCGAACACGTCTCGGGGAGCGTCGAGGCGTTCGTGAAGGACATGAACGCCCGCGTCCGAGAGCTGGGGCTCAGGAACTCCCGGTTCGCGTCGCCGAACGGCCTGAACGACCGCGGGTACTCCACCGCGCGCGACCTCGTCGCGATCACCCGGGCCGCCTACGCCGAGCCCGGGTTCGCGAGCACCGTCGCGACCCGCTCGCGCGAGATCCCGGCGCCCGCAGACCTCCCGCCGCGCGTGGTCCAGAACCGTAACGCCCTGCTGTGGCTGTATCCCGGAGCCGTCGGCGTGAAGACCGGCTTCACGAGCCGGGCCGGCACGTGCATCGTCGCGACGGCCGAGCGCGGGGGCCTGCGTCTCGTGGCCGTGGTGCTCGGCGCGTCGGGCGAGGCCTTCTCGAGCGCGGCGACCCTCCTGAACCACGGCTTCGCGGCGTTCGAGCGCCGGGAGGTCGTCGCCGAGGGAGAGGACCTCGGCAAGATCAGGATCGACGGCCGCGACGTTCCGGTCGCGTCCGGCGGCTCGCTCGTCGCGCTCATCCCGACGGACGCGGAGGTGACCCGCCGGGTGGTGCTCGACCCCGATGCAGCCTTCCCGCCGCTGCCCGGGGAGGTCGTTGGGGCGCTCCGGGTGTCGGTCCCCGACCTGCGGATCGGCAGCGTCGGCCTCGAGGTGACCGACGTCCCCCCCCCGCCGCCGCCGGAGCCCGGTCCCTGGTGGGCGAGAGCCGGGTCCGCCGTGGCGGATGCCGTGGGGGTCGTCGTCGACGCCCTGTTCGGCTGATCCCTCTGCTACGATCGGCCCGATGCCGGAGGTCGCAAGCGTCCTGTTCGGGCGCGAGGACATCCGCCGCCGGATCGAGGAGCTCGGCCGCACCATCACCGGGGACTATGAGGGGCGCGCACCCGTCCTGGTCTCGGTCCTGAAGGGCGGCTCGCTGTTCCTCGCGGACCTGATCCGAGAGATCCGTCTCCCGCTCGCCATCGACTACATGGCGCTCTCGCGGTACGGGGACGCGACCGAGTCGATGGGCCGCGTGCGCATCGTGAAGGACCTCGAGCAGGACGTCGGCGGACGTGACGTCATCGTCGTCGAGGACATCGTCGACACTGGTCTCACGCTCTCGTACCTGATCTCGGTGATCCAGTCCCGAGAACCGGCGTCGGTCGAGGTCTGCGCGCTGCTCGACAAGTCGGTCCGCAGGATCGCGCCGGTGACGATCCGGTACCGCGGGTTCGAGTGCCCGGACGTGTTCGTCGTCGGGTTCGGTCTGGACTTCCAGGAGCGCTACCGAAACGTGCCCGATATCCTTGCGGTGCAAGATATGACAGCGCTCGCGGAGGACCCGGACCTGCTCGTTCCGTACCTCCCGAACGGCGCGTCCGGCCCCTAGGTTGCCGGGTCCGAAGGGCGGGTCTAGGCTCGACGTGCGGATGATCATCGAGATGAACCTGGCCGGCGTGCGGATCGAGTTGCCCTCGAACCAGCCGATCGTGCTCCTGCGCGAGTCCGAGGGGGAGCGGTACCTGCCGATCTGGATCGGGCAGCCCGAGGCCGCGTCCATCGCGCTCGCGTTGCAGGGTGTCGTCACGCCGCGCCCGATGACGCACGACCTGATGAAGTCGATCCTCGAGGAGATGGCGGTGCAGGTGAACAGCATCGTCATCACCGAGCTCCGAGAGGGCACCTTCTACGCGGTCATCAACATGCAGCGCAACGGGGATGCCTACGAGATCTCGTCCCGCCCGAGCGACGCGATCGCGCTCGCCGTGCGGCTGGGGTGCAAGATCTTCGCCAGCGAGGACGTCCTGGCGGAGGCCTCCATCCTCATCCCGAGCGGGGAGGAGGAGGAAGAGGAGCTCGAGAAGTTCCGGGAGTTCCTCGAGAACGTGAATCCCGAGGACTTCCAGTAACCGCCGGCGCGTCCGCCGTGCGGCCCGCGCTCGTTACCCGTACATGATCGCGGTCGTCCAGATCTTGTCGCGACCGCAGGCGGTCTTGCCATCG
>DAIUEM010000183.1:0-5002 GCA_036845105.1 Actinomycetota bacterium
CGTCGGCCGGCAGGCGCTCGAGGACTACCGCGTCCGCGTGCTGCCGCTCTCGCCGCCCAAGAAGCCGCGCGCCGTGTGACATCGGTCACGGCGCCGCGAGCGGCCCCAGGCTAGCCTCACGCCGATCCCCCTCGCGTCCCGGCTCGATGGAGGCGGCATGCGGCGGATCTACCTGCGGCGCTGGTCGCCGCGCTCGAAGCTGTTCCTCGTGCTCGCGCTCGTCTGCGGCGCGAGCGCGTTCGCGATGGTCAGGGGGTACGAGGCTCGGTTGGCGGCGCTCCGGCCCATCGCGGGCACCCCGGTCCCCGTCGTGGTGGCGGCGCAGCCGCTCTCGCGCGGCGCCGTCCTGACCGAGGACGCCCTGCGCGTCGCGAGCGTCCCCTCGGCGTTCTCGCCGCCGGGCGCGCTCCGGTCGCTCGCCGACGCCGTCGGCGCGACGATCTCGTCGGACCTCGCCGTGGGCGAGGCGGTGACCCGCACCCGCGTCGGCACGACGGGGGGGCCGGTGGCCTCCCAGGTCCCCAGCGGGCTCCGGGCGTTCGTGGTCCCGTCGGGGATGCCGGCCGGGAGCGTTCGGCCGGGGGACCACGTCGACGTGCTCGCGACCTTCGGGGGCCAGCGCCCGTACACGGACACCGTCGGGACCGGTCTCGAGGTGCTCTCGGTCCTCGGGACCGAGGGGGGCGCCCTCGCGCTCGGGGAGGACGCCGGGCCGTCGCTCGTGCTGCTGGTCACGCCGGACGCGGCCGAGCGTCTCGCGCACGCGAAGGCCTTCGGGACGCTCACCCTGACGATCGCCGGCCCGGGATGACGACCGCGCTCGCGTAGGATGTGCCGGTCCCGCGACCGGCGAAGGAGTCACCCTGAGCATCCTGCAGGCGATCGTGCTCGGCATCACCCAGGGCATCACGGAGTTCGCGCCCATCTCCAGCTCCGGGCATCTGATCCTGGTGCCCTGGCTGTTCGACTGGCCGATCCTGAACGATCCCGACTTCAACAAGACGTTCGACGTGGCGCTGCACATCGGGACGTTGGTCGGGGCGCTCGTGTACTTCCGGCACGACGTCTGGCGCTACCTCACCGCGTGGGTGCGCTCGATCCGGACGCGGAGCATCGGGACCGCGGACGAGCGGCTGGCGTGGGCGCTCGTCGTCGGCACGATCCCCGGGGTGATCGTCGGCGCCCTGTTCGAGAGCGTGATCCAGGAGAACCTGAGCCAGCCGGTGGTGATCGCGGTCATGCTCGTGGTGTTCGGGGTCGTGCTGTACGTGGTCGACCGGGTCGCGAGCGTCCGCCGCGGGATCGAGGACCTCACCGTCCGCGACGGTCTGGTGCTCGGCGTCGCGCAGGCGATCGCGCTGCAACCGGGCGTCTCCCGGTCGGGCGTCACGATCACGGCCGGACGGATGCTCGGGCTCGACCGCGCGGGCGCGGCCCGCTTCTCGTTCCTGCTCTCGCTGCCGATCATCGCCGGCGCCGGCGTCTACAAGGGCATCGACCTCGTCCAGACCGGGATGCCGCCCGGGATGGGCGCGCCGTTCTTCTGGGGCTTCGTCTCCTCGGCGGTGAGCGGGTTCCTCGTGATCGCGTTCCTGCTCTCGTACCTGCGCAAGCACGACTTCGGTGTCTTCCTGGCGTACCGGGTCGCGGTCGCCGCCCTGACGATAGGGATCGTCGTCGCCGGCGTCCGCCCCGCGACGGTCTGATCGCGGACTACGTCGACGCGATCGACGCGACGCCGAACCCCACCGAGAAGCGCCGGCACCACACGACCGCGGTCCGGAACCTCGAGAGGTCGAGGCGGTCGGGGATCTCGTAGTCCGAGCTGCCGAGGCTCCCCTTCAGCGGCCCGAGGTCGACGACCGCGCCGTCGTCCCACACGTGCCAGTCTCCCGAGAGCGGGCGATCGGTCACGATCACCCGGAGGTCCGGACCGTTCGACGTCTCGAGGTCCTGGAGCCGGAGGATCCGGGTGCCGTCCGCGAGCCACACCACGCGCGCCGTGCCGGCAGTCTCGTGCTCGAGGCTCCGGAACCCTGCCCTCGGCGAGGACGACGGGCGCGTCGGGCGGGGCCTCGGCCGCCGCCCCATCGCCGGATGGCACGGCCTCGGACTCCGCCGCCGGTCTCGTGGCGTTCGGCGCACCCGCCGCTTGAGGCCCGACCGAGGGCAGGGCCTCGTCCACGCGCCGGTCGACCACGAGGTTCCACGGCGCGAACCAGTACAGGGCGAAGCCGGCCAGCGCGAGGGACACGACGAGCGCCCCCCCGGTGACGACCGGGCGACGACGGACGGCGGCTGCGATGCGCATGGCGATCCCTCCGTCTGCCACGGACCGACTCCCGTTACGCGTGGGCGGGCTCGCGGAGCGGCGTCGTCGCGAACGACCGCATCCCCTCCCGGAACGGCACCGCCGCGCGGAAGCCGAGCTCGCGCTCGGCCCGGGCCGGCGACGCCACCACGTGCCGGACGTCGCCGAGCCGGTAACGGCCGGTCACGACGGGCCGGGCGCGCCCGGGATCGCGTCCGCCAGGGCGTTCGCCATCTCGCCGATCGTGTGCGCCTCCCCGCTCGTGACGTTGAGGGGAACCGGAGGCCGGCGGTTCCGCGAGGAGGGCCAGGACGTTCGCGTGCGCGATGTCGCGGACGTGCACGAAGTCTTGAAGCTGCCCGCCGTCCTCGAACACCTGGGGCGCGCGTCCGGTCTCGATCGCGCTGCGGAAGATGCTCGCCACCCCGACGTAGGGCGTGTGCCTCGTTCAGGACGGGGAGCACGACGTCGGCATGGGCGCCAGTCTCGAGGGCCACCCATTACCGAACCCTTTCGATCCGCGAAGCGAACCCTGGAAGCTCCCGGTCCGTAACGTTCCCGTGATGTCCCTGGTCCATGATGGTGCGATGGATGCGACGCGCGTGCTCGTCGTCGACGACGAGCCGATGGTGCGGGAGGTCCTCGCGCGCTACCTCGAGAAGGAGGGGTTCGCGGTGGACGTCGCCGAGGACGGGGACGCCGCGCTCGCCGCGTTCGAGGCGGCCGCTCCCGACCTCGTGCTGCTCGACCTGATGCTGCCGAAGGTGGACGGGCTCGAGGTGTTGCGCCGGATGCGCTCGCGCGCCCCGACCACCGTCATCATGCTCACCGCCAAGGGGGAGGAGACCGACCGCGTCGTCGGGCTCGAGCTCGGCGCGGACGACTACGTCACGAAGCCGTTCTCGCCGCGCGAGGTCGTGGCGCGCGTGCGCGCGGTCCTGCGGCGCTCGGCGCCGGTGCCGGCCCCCGCGCCGGACGTGATCACGCACGGCGACCTCACGATCGACGTGCCGCGTCGCGAGGTGCGCCGCGGAGACAACCCGGTGAAGCTGACGCGCAAGGAGTTCGACCTGCTCGTCGAGCTCGCCTCGAACCCCGGGCGGACGTTCACGCGTTCGGAGCTGCTCGAGGACGTGTGGGACTTCGCCTGGGACGGGGACACGAACACCGTCACCGTCCACGTGCGCCGGCTCCGCGAGAAGATCGAGGACGACCCGTCCGAGCCCACGCGGCTCGTCACCGTGTGGGGCGTCGGCTACCGGTTCGACCCATGAGCGCGTGGCGTGCCCTCTTGCTGGTCGGCGTCGCGGCCGCGCTCGGCGCGCTCGGGACCTTCCTCGTCGGCGTCGCGACCGGCATGGGCAGCGGCGACATCGCCCACCTCGCGACGTACGTGCTCCCGGCGCTCGTCGTCACCGTCGTGGCGATGGCGATCGCCGGCGCGGTGCTCTCGAGGGCATCGTTGCGCCAGCGGTTCGTCGCGGTCGGCGTCGTCGGCGCGATCGTCGCGCTCGCGAACCTGTGGGTGCTCTCGCGCACGATGTTCGTGTCCGAGCACGACGCCACGCTCCTCGGGGCGCTCGTCCTGTACTCGGCGGGGGCGGGCGTCGGGGCGGCGATCGTGCTCGCGCGGAGCTCGGGAGCGGCCGTGGACCGGCTGGCCGAGGCGGCGCGGGACCTGGGCGACGGCCGTCTCGACCGCCGGGTCGGGACGCTCGACGCCGGGCCGGAGCTCGACGCGCTCGCGCGCACGCTCGACGACATGGCCGCGCGACTGCAGGCGGCGCAGGAGCGCGAGCGCAGGTCGGAGGCCACCCGGCGCGACCTGATCACCGCGGTCTCGCACGACCTGCGGACCCCGCTCTCGAGCCTGCGCGCGATGGTCGAGGCGATCGACGACGGCATCGTCGACGATCCCGAGAGCCTCCGCCGGTACGTCGGCGAGATGCGCGGCTCGGTCGCCCGGCTCGTCGAGATGGTCGACGACCTGTTCGAGCTCGCCCAGATCGACGCCGGCGCGATCGAGGTCGAGACCTCGCGTGCGCGGCTCGAGGAGATCGTCCGGTCGGCGGTCTCGGCGGTCGAGCTCCAGGCCGAGGAGAAGGGCCTCGAGCTCGTCACGACGCTCGACGGCGTGGAGGGCGCCACGTGTTCGCCGCGTCTGGCCCGCGTGCTGCAGAACCTGCTGGTGAACGCGGTGCGGCACACGCCGGCCGACGGCACGGTCCGCGTCGACGCGCGGCGGCTCCCCGGCGGGGTCGAGCTCGCCGTCGCGGACACGGGCGAGGGGATCGCTCCCGAGGACCTCGAGCGGGTCTTCGACCCCTTCTACCGAGCCGACCCGGCGCGCAGCGGCGCCGGCGCCGGGCTCGGGCTCGCCCTGGCGAAGCGGATCGTCGAGGCGCTCGGGGGCACGATCCGCGCCGAGAGCGCTCCGGCGCAAGGCTCGCGGTTCGCTGTGGTCCTGCCGCCGTGAGGCTCAGACGCCGGCGACGGTCATCTCGCCGATCAGGATCGACGGGACGCCGACGGCCGAGAAGAAGCGCAGGTCGTCGCCGACCGCCGTCACCGCCTGCAGCATCTCGGGGATCGTGCTCGCGATCGTCATCTCGCGGAGCGGCTCGCCGATCGCCCCGCCAGCGATCCGCAGACCGGTCGCCCCGACCGAGAACTCGCCGCTGATCGGGTTCG
>DAIUEM010000184.1:0-4996 GCA_036845105.1 Actinomycetota bacterium
CGATGCTGGGCTCGGCGAAGATGCTGCGCGACACGGGCAAGCACCCGGTCGAGCTGCGCGAGATGGTGACCTCGCCCGGGGGCACGACGATCGCCGCGATCCGCCACCTGGAGGAGGCCGGTGTCCGGGCTGCCTTCCTGAACGCGATCGACGCCGCCCGGCACCGCAGCGCCGAGCTCGCGCAGGGCGGCGAGGACGAGGAGCGCGGGTAGCCGACCGGGTCACGGGAGGAGCGACCGAGCCGCGAGGAGGACGACCGCATGGGACGAGGAGACCGGGCGCGGGTGCGCTGGGCGCACGACCGTCAGCGGAAGAAGAAGGAGGCCGACAAGCGCAAGGCGGCACAGCGCGCCGCCGAGCGGAAGGCCGCCGCCAAGAAGTGACGGCGCGAGCCGTCGATCAGGGGCCGGGGCGCGTCCCCGGCCCTCGCGCGTCCGGGTGCCCGAGCCGGACGCGGAGCACGCCGATGGCCTCGGCCTGGACCTCGACCTCGGCGCCCGGCCACAGCCGCTGGTCGAACCGCTCGAGCTCGAACGGGCCCGAGGCGAACGCCTCACCCGCCGCCAGACGCTCCTGACGGGAGGCGGCGGCGACGTCGGCGAGGAGCGTCCTGGCCGTCCCGTTGAGGTTGCCCTTCGCCCACTCCTTGCCGTCGACGCGGACCGTGACGTACGTGGTCTGCGGGTCGAGCTCGTCTGGCGTGACCACGCACGGGCCGAGGGCGAGCGGCGCCCCGCTCGTGGTCGGGGCGGGGCTCCCCGTCCCGGCGTGCGTGAGGAAGTCGCCGACGAGCGTGTAGCCGAGCACCACGTTCGGGACGTCCTCCCGGACGAGCGGGTCGCGCACCGGGCGCCGGAGGAGCGCGGCGATCTTCGGGCGGAACTCGAGCCAGCCGGCGTCGGAAGGCCAGGCGACGAGCTCGTTCGGCCCGGCGACCGGGCGGGCTCCCTCGTCCGCGTCGGCCGTGCGCAGCGCCGTGGGCAGCAGAGGGGCCAGGAGACGGGCGCCCTCGATGACCGCGAGCTTAGCGTCGTCACGCTCGAGGGCGGCCCGGGCGACGTGGAGGACGGTGCCTCCGTTGCTCACGACCAGGCGCTCCATCGTGGTCGGGTACGCCGGGTGCCCGACCAGGTCGGGCAGGTCCACGACCCGACCCTCGAGGAGCGCCCCCAGTCGCCGGTGCCCCCTCCGGTCGTAGGTCACGAGCCTCAAGGGAACCCGATGGTACGCCCGCAGGACCCCCGAATCTGGATATCCGCGGGTCAGTTGGCCCGGTCCCACCCCGGCCGTCCGACTTGGGGGGACCGCGGGGGCCCGGCTACGATGAGGGCTGGTCAGAGCGCTCTTTTCGGAAGGGGAGGCGACGATGGCAGAGCAGGGCTTCCGCATCACCTACGCGACCATGTCGGCCGACAACGAGGAGCTGCACAAGCTCTACGACCAGGGCATCGAGGTCGCCAACTCGTGGCTCGGCCAGAAGCACCCGCTGTACGTGAACGGCGAGGCCCGCGAGGGCAGCGGACACAAGGCGGCGCTGTCACCGATCGACGGCCGCGTGATCGGCGAGTTCGCGCAGGGGACACGAGAGGACGTGCGGGACGCCGTCGCCGCCGCGAAGGCCGCCTTCCCCGAGTGGGCGAACCGTCCGTGGCAGGAGCGTGTGGCGATCATGCGCAAGGCCGCCGACATCATGAGCGAGCAGCGCAACGAGCTCTCGGCGCTCATGGCGATGGAGGTCGGCAAGAACAGGCTCGAGGCCCTTGGCGACGTCGAGGAGTCCGCCGACCTGATCCGCTGGAACGCCAACGAGATCGAGCGCAACGACGGCTTCCGCAAGCCGATGCAGTCGCTCGGCTCGCCGGGCGAGTACTACGACGTCCTGCGGCCCTTCGGCGTGTGGGCCGTCATCAGCCCCTTCAACTTCCCGATGGCCCTCGCGGCCGGCCCCTCGAGCGCCGCCCTGGTGGCCGGCAACTGCGTGGTCTTCAAGCCGGCGCACCTCGGCGTGTTCACCGGCTTGAAGCTGTACGAGATCTACATGGCGGCCGGCGTCCCGAAGGGCGTCTTCCACTACCTGTCCGGCCCCGGCAGCGTCGTCGGCGACGAGATCGTGAACCACCCCGACGTCGCCGGGATCACCTTCACCGGCTCGTACGAGGTCGGGATGGGGATCTACAAGGGGTTCGCGAAGGACTTCCCGAAGCCGGTCGTCTGTGAGATGGGGGGCAAGAACCCCACGATCGTGAGCGACAAGGCCGACCTAGACAAGGCGACGGACGGCGTGCTGCGCTCGGCGTTCGGGTTCGGTGGGCAGAAGTGCTCGGCGAACTCGCGCGTGTACGTCCACCGCAGCGTGCACGACGAGTTCGTGCGGATGCTGAAGGAGAAGACCGAGAAGATCAAGGTCGGCAACCCGCTCGACAAGGACGTGTACCTCGGCCCAGTGATCGACGAGCATGCCCTCGCGACCTTCGAGGAGGCCGCGGCAGAGGCGAAGAAGAACGGCACGATCGTCACGGGCGGCGAGCGACTCACGGACGGCGAGTTCGCGAAGGGCAACTACGTGCAAGCGACCGTGGCAGAGGTCCCCGAGGACTCCTGGATCTGGAAGAAGGAGTTGTTCGTACCGTTCGTCGTCGTGGCGCCGTACGACCACCTCGACGACGCGATCGCGAAGGCGAACGCCACCGAATACGGCCTCACGGCCGGCTTCTACAGCGAGGACCGAGCCGAGATCGACACGTGGCTCAACTCGATCGAGGCCGGCGTGGTTTACGTGAACCGGCGCGCCGGCGCCACGACGGGCGCGTGGCCGGGCGTCCAGCCGTTCGGAGGCTGGAAGGGCTCGGGCACCACGGGCAAGGCGGGTGGCGGACCCTACTACGTCCAGCAGTACCTCCGAGAGCAGTCGAGGACGGTGATCGAGGAGTGAGCACGCCCGCACACGACGACCTGGCGAACGCAGCAGCACCGAACCTGATCACGGAGATCCCTGGCCCGAACGCCCGAGCGCGGGTCGAGCGCGACCGGAAGGTCACGAGCCCCTCGCTCCCTCGGGCGTACGAGTTCGTCCCCAAGCGGGGCGCTGGCTCGGTGCTCGAGGACGTCGACGGGAACCTGTTCCTCGACCTGAACGCCGGGATCGCCGTGACCTCCACCGGGCACGCGCACCCGAAGGTGGTCCAGGCGATCCAGCGGCAGGCGGCCGAGCTGATCCACTACTCGGCGAGCGACTTCTATCTGCCGATCTACTCCGACCTGTGCGAGGTCATGGACCGGATCGCGCCGATCGGCGGGCCGGCGAGGTCGTTCCTGACGAACTCGGGGACCGAGGCCGTCGAGGGTGCGCTGAAGCTCGCTCGGTACGCCAGCGGCCGGCAGTACGCGATCGCGTTCTTCGGCGCGTTCCACGGACGCTCGTACGGCGCGATCTCGCTCGGCGCGAGCAAGGCGAAGTACCGGGCCCACTTCGGGCCGGTCGTCCCGAGCGTCTACCACTCGATCTACGGCGACTTCGAGTACATCGAGAAGGTGCTCTTCAAGCACATGGTCTACCCGGAAGAGGTCGCGGCCATCTTCGTCGAGCCGGTGATGGGCGAGGGCGGCTACGTCGTCCCGCCCGAGGGCTGGATGCGGTACCTGCGCGACCTGTGCGACGAGCACGGCATCCTGCTCGTGGCCGACGAGGTGCAGAGTGGCATGGGCCGCACCGGGAAGATGTGGGCGATCGAGCACTTCGGCGTCGAGCCCGACATCCTGCTCTCGGGCAAGGGGATCGCGAGCGGCATGCCGCTCGGGGCGATCGTCGCCCGCGAGGACCTGATGGGGTGGGAGCTCGGCGCGCACGGGTCGACGTACGGCGGCAATCCGCTGTCGTGCGCCGCGGCGCTGGCCACGATCGATCTCGTGGAGCACGGCCTGATGGACAACGCGACGCAGGTCGGCGGCGTCCTGCTCGAGGGCCTGCGCGGCATGCAAGAGCGGTTCGCCGAGCTGATCGTGGACGTCCGCGGGCTGGCGCTCATGATCGGCATCCAGTTCGCCGACGGGAAGCGGCGGACGGCCGTCGAGCACGCCGCGTTCGAGCGCGGGCTCCTCGCGCTCGGGTGCGGGGAGGACGTGATCCGCATGGCCCCGCCGCTCGTGTTCCGCGAGGACCAGGCCAAGACCGCGCTCGCCGTGCTCGAGGAGGCCGTCGCCGAGGTCGCGGGGTAGGAGCCGCCGTGGCCTCGACGGTCGACGCGCTCACGTTCGACTGCGCCGACCCGCGCCGGCTCGCCGAGTTCTGGACCGAGGTGCTCGGCTACGAGCTCTCGGACATCGACGAGGACGGCGCCGAGATCGTCGACCCGGCCGGCGAGGGCTGGTGTCTGCTGTTCCTCGTCGTGCCCGAGGGCAAGACGGTGAAGAACCGGGTGCACCTGGACCTGCGTCCCCCGGCGTCGATGGCCAAGGAGGTCGAGCGCGTGGTGGCGCTCGGCGCGACGGTGTACCGGTACGTCGAGGAGCACGGCAGCTTCTGGACGGTGATGCGCGACCCCGAGGGGAACGAGTTCTGCGTCCTCCGGGGTCCCGAGGATGGGTGGTCGCCCGATGAGTAGCAAGGTGACGACGATGAAGGACGCCGTCGCGGAGCTGGTCCGCGACGGCGACACGGTGGCGATCGAGGGGTTCACGCACCTGATCTGCTTCGCCGCGGGCCACGAGATCATCCGGCAGCGCAGGCGCGGGCTCACGCTCGCGCGCATGACGCCGGACGTGATCTACGACCAGATGGTCGGGGCCGGGGTCGCGACGAAGCTGGTGTTCTCGTGGCTCGGGAACCCCGGCGTCGGCTCGCTCCACGCGGTGCGCCGCCGGATCGAGGACCAGGACCCCGAGCCGCTCGAGATCGAGGAGTACTCGCACTTCGGCATGGTGTGCCGGTACGTCGCCGGCGCCTCGAACCTGCCGTTCTTCCCGATCCGCTCGTACTACGAGAGCGACATCCCGAGCG
>DAIUEM010000185.1:0-1855 GCA_036845105.1 Actinomycetota bacterium
GGGGTCGCCGACGAAGCCGGCGCGCGGGTTCGAGCCGGTGACCCGCCCGGTCCCGCTCGAGCCGTGCAGCGTGTGGTGCGGCCGCACGAGCGAGAGCCACTCCTCGAGGAACCGGTCGCAGAACCGCGCGTTCAGCATCGGCCCGTACAGGACGTCGGCGGTCGGATCGCCGATCGGCGCCCCCTCGACCGCCTTCGCGAACCGCGCGAGCAGGTCGTTGTGGACGTCCTCGTGCACGATCACGGTGCCGAGCGAGGTGCACCGCTGCCCCGCCGTCCCGAACCCGCTGAACAGGGCGCCCGCGACGGCCAGGTCCAGGTCCGCGTCCGGCATCACGACGAGCGGGTTCTTGCCGCCGAGCTCCAGGCACGGCGACTGCAGGTGCCGCCCGCAGAGCTCGCCGATCCGCCGCCCGACCTCGGTCGACCCCGTGAACCCGACCTTGTCGACGAGCCCCTCGCCGAGCGCGCGCTCGAGCCCCTCGAAGGTCGCGGGGCCGTCGGTGAGCACCATGTTGAACGTCCCGGCCGGGAAGCCCGCGTGGAGGAACAGCCGGGCGAAGGCTTCGGCGATCGACGGCGTGTACTCGGCCGGCTTCCAGACGACGGCGTTGCCGCAGAGCAGAGCCGGGACCAGGTACCACGAGGGGACCGCGACCGGGAAGTTGCCGGCCGTGACGATCGCCGCCACCCCGACCGGGGCGCGGAAGGTGAACAGCTGCTTGTCGGGCAGCTCCGACGGGACCGTCATCCCGTAGAGCCGCCGGCCTCGGAGACGAAGAAGTTGCAGGTGTCGACGACCTCCTGCACCTCGCCGCGCGACTCGGCGATCGGCTTGCCGATCTCGCGCGTGATGAGGCGGGCGAGCGGCTCGAGGTTGGACTCGACCAGCCGCCCGAGCTGCTGGATCGCGCGCCCCCGCACCGGCGCCGGCACCGCGGCCCAGTCCGCCTGCGTCGCCCTCGCGGTGCGACAGGCCAGCACGAACGTCTCGGCGTCCCCGAGCGCGGCATCCGCGACGAGCTCGTCGAGCCGAGCGGGGTTCGGCACCGCGAGCGTGCCGCCCGGCGCGCCCTCGACGGGCCTTCCCCCGACCAGCGAGGAGACCGTCACGCTCACGGCGACCCGTGCCCGAGGGCGGACGTCGGCAGCTCCATGGGCAGGGATGGTAGAGCGTCCAGGCTCCCGGAGGGAACCCGAGGGTCGGAGGCCCCCATCGGGCGGGTCGGGCGGATTCGCCCGCGCGGAACCGCCCCCCTAGGATGGGGCGAGAGGGCTGGGACCTCGTGCGCCCTCGGAAGGAGGGGGATCGATGACCCTCGTCAAGGTACGTGAACGGCTCGCGCTCGCCGCGGCCGTCCTCCTGCTCGCCGCGACCGCGGTCGCCGTCCTGCCGGGCGACCAGGGAGCCGCGGAGCCGGTCGCCGCGAAGTCGAAGGTGAGCTTCTGGCTCACGATCGGGCACAACAACGACGGCGAGTCGCAGTTGATCGACGCCGGGACGGGCCTCGAGGACTACGGTGGCGTCGCCCGGTTCGCGAGTCTCATCAAGCGGGCCGAGGACGAGGCCCTCGCGCGCCGGAACGGCGGGTTCATCCTGCTGAACGCGGGCGACAACTTCCTCGCCGGAGCCGAGTTCAACGCGAGCCTCGAGAAGGGCGTCCCCTTCTACGACTCGATCGCGCTGAACAGGATGGGCTTCGCCGCGATGGGGATCGGGAACCACGAGTTCGACTTCGGCCCCAAGGTGTTCGCGAAGTTCATCAAGGGGTTCGATCCCGACGTCCCGTTCGTGAGCGCGAACCTCAACGTCAAGAACGAGCCGAGCCTTGCGCGGCTCGCTAGGCAGGGCCGGA
>DAIUEM010000185.1:1865-4937 GCA_036845105.1 Actinomycetota bacterium
AGCGGTTCGTGGTCCGAGAGCAGGGCCACGAGATCGTGATCGTCGGGATCACGACGCCGGACCTGCCGTTCATCTCGAGTCCGGGCGACGTGACCGTCAACCCCGTCAGGAAGTCCGTCCAGAAGCAGATCGACAAGCTCACCGCACAGGGCGTCCAAATCATCATCACGGTGAGTCAGCTCCAGAGCATCGAGGAAGACATCGCCCTCGGGCCGAAGCTGACGGGCGTCGACATCATGATCTCCGGCGGCGGCAACGAGCTCCTCGCCGACCCGGACGACGGCGACCTGCTGATCCCGGGCGACGAGGATCCGGCCAACATCTACGGCTCCTACCCGCAGTGGACGACCGACGCCGACGGACGCGAAGTCCCGGTGGTCACGACGAGTGGTGACTACCGGTACCTGGGCCAACTGGTCGCGGGGTTCAATGACCGCGGCAGACTCGTGAAGGTCAACGACGCGGACAGTAAGCCGCTCCGGGTGAGTTCCCTGGTGAACCCGGACGGAGTGAAGGCCGCCTCGTTCATCCAGAAGAACGTCGTCGTCCCGTTGCAGGCCGCCCTCGCGGAGATGTCGGCGAACATCGTCGCCACGTCCGAGGTCGACCTCGAGGGTCGCCGCGACCCCGGCGTCCGTACCCAGGAGACGAATGAGGGCAACCTGATCGCCGACGCGTTGCTCTGGAAGGCCACGGAGCTGGCAGGCGACTTCGGCGCCCCGACGCCGGACATCGCGATCCAGAACGGCGGTGGGATCCGGAACAACAGCCTGATCCCCGCAGGGGACATCAGCGAACTCGAAGTCTTCAACATGGTCCCGTTCGCGAACTTCGTCGTGATCGTTCCGAACGTCTCACCCCAGACGCTCAAGGAGCTCCTCGAGAACGCGGTCTCTGCGCTCCCGACGGCGGACGGGCGTTTCGCCCAGATCGCCGGCTTCGAGTTCACGTACGACATCAACGGAACCGCCCAGGTGATCGACGAGAACGGCAACATCACCACGCCGGGCACGCGGATCCTGGACGTGACGCTCGACGACTCCACCCAGATCATCGTCAACGGAGTGGTGGAGCCGGGTGCGCCGAACGTGAACATCGCGACGATCGACTTCTCCGCTCGCGGCGGCGACCAGTACCCGTTCGGTGGAGCGCCGTTCATATCGCTCCTCACGACGTACTTCGACGCCACCCTCGACTACATCGTCGACGAGCTCGGGGCCCTGATCACCGCGGCCGACTACCCCGAGGGCGGGGAGGGCCGGATCACCGAGACATGATGACCTGATCGACGCGGGGATGGTGACCGGCGGGCGGGCGAGGGCCCGCCCGCCGTCCCGCGTGGGTCGGCGGGAGAGCGGGATGGACGCATCGTTCCGAACCGAGATGACCGGGGGCTACGCGACCGACGAGCCGGTCGCGGTCCTCGGCTGTCCGATGCTGGACGGCGAGATCCTGTCCGAGGTCCGCGTCGGGCTCCCGCTCTCGACCGCGAACCGGCACGGGCTCGTCGCCGGCGCGACGGGGACGGGCAAGACGAAGACCCTCCAGATCCTGGCCGGTCAGCTCTCGGCGGCCGGGGTGCCGGTGTTCGTCGCCGACGTGAAGGGCGACCTCACCGGGCTCGCGGTGCCGGGCGATGGGGCCGACGCGAAGATCCAGGAGCGAGCGGGGTCGCTCGCTTGGGCGTTCGAGCCCGCCGCACACCCGGTCGAGCTGCTGTCGCTCACCGGGGCGCTCGGGGCGCCGATCCGAGCCACGATCAGCTCGTTCGGCCCGCTGCTGCTCGGCAAGGTCATGGATCTCAACGAGACGCAGACCTCGGTGCTGTCGATGGTGTTCGCGTACTGCGACGACAACGACCTGGCGCTGCTCGACATCGAGGACCTGCGCACGACCCTGCAGTTCCTCACCTCGGACGAGGGCAAGCCCGCGCTCGAGTCCTACGGCGGCATGTCGCGCTCGACGGTCGGCGTCCTGCTCCGCGCCCTCGTGACGATGGAGCAGGAGGGCATCGGCGGGTTCTTCGGCGAGCCGGCGTTCGAGGTCGAGGACCTCCTACGGACGACGCCCGAGGGCGCCGGCGTGATCAGCGTGCTCGAGCTCTCGGACGTGATGTCGAAGCCCCGGCTGTTCAGCACCTTCCTGCTGTGGATGCTCGCGCAGCTCTACCAGGCGCTCCCCGAGGCCGGCGACCTGCCGAAGCCGAAGCTCGCGTTCTTCTTCGACGAGGCGCACCTGCTGTTCGACGACGCCTCGGACGCGCTGATGGAGCAGATCGAGCTCACGGCGCGGCTGATCCGCTCGAAGGGCGTCGGCGTGTACTTCGTGACGCAGGCGCCGACCGACGTGCCGTCGTCGGTGCTGTCGCAGCTCGGGAACCGGATCCAGCACGCGCTCCGCGCGTTCACCCCGCAGGACGCCGACGACCTCCGCAAGACCGCCCGCACCTTCCCGAGCACCCAGCACTACGACGTCGAGGAGGCGATCACGTCGCTCGGCATCGGTGAGGCGCTCGTCACGGTGCTCTCGCCGAAGGGCGTGCCGAGCCCGCTCGCCGCGGTCCGCCTGATCCCGCCCGATTCGCAGATGTCGCCCGCCGACCCCGAGGTGCTCGAGCGCCTGGTGAACGGCAGCCCGCTCCGCGTGAAATACCTCGAGGCGCCCGACCGCGAGAGCGCGCACGAGATCCTCTCGGCCCGGGTCGCCGCGGCGAAGGCCGCCGCCGCCGAGACGACCCCGACCGTCACCATCGAGGGACCGAAGGGCCAGAAGCGCCGACGCTCGACCGTGCCGAGGAAGAAGACGTCGACCTCGAAGGCGGCCGAGAAGAGCACCACCCAGCGCGGGATCGAGGCTGGGCTGAAGACGGTCTCCTCGGCCGAGGGCCAGCGCACGATCCGCGTGCTGTTCGGCACCCTCTTCGGCAAGAAGGAGCGGCCGTCCGGGCCGTCCGTTGCTCGCGGCTGGTCGCCCCGGGGCCGGTAGGATTCGTTCCGAGCGCCGGTAGCTCAGTGGATAGAGCGGCTGCCTTCTAAGCAGCGGGTCGGAGGTTCGAGTCCTCCCCGGCGCGCC
>DAIUEM010000186.1:0-4893 GCA_036845105.1 Actinomycetota bacterium
TCGAGGTCGAGCCAGTTGTTGAACGACATCTCCTTGCCCGCGATCAACACCTCGGCACCGCCGAGCGGGCCGGCGCCGGCGGTCTCCGCGTACAGCGCGCCCCGCTGGTGCGGGTTCTCGCCGTAGCGCAGGTCCTCGAGCTTCTCGAACGCGCTGCCGACGAACCCCGGCAGGGCGTCCGGCGTTCCCGCGAACCAGCTCGCGACGGCGGCGTCGTAGGCGGCGGTGTGCGCGAAGGCCTCCGCCGCGAGCGTCCGCCGCAGCTCCCGCGTCAGGCCGCCCTCGCGCCGGATCTCCTCCAGCACGTCGTCGTACCGGGCGGGGCTGACGACGACGCCGACCGACTCGAAGTTCTTCGCGGCGGCCCGCACCATCGTCGGGCCGCCGATGTCGATCTTCTCGATGACGTCCTCGGGGCCGGCGCCGCTCGCGACGGTCTCCCGGAACGGGTACAGGTTCACGACGACGAGCTCGAACGGCTCGATGCCGTGTTCGGCGAGCTGGGCGTCGTGGTCGGGCTTGCGGCGGTCCGCGAGGATGCCGGCGTGGATCCTCGGGTGCAGGGTCTTCACGCGCCCGTCGAGCATCTCGGGCGAGCCGGTGACCTCCTCGACCGGGGTGACCGGGATGCCGGCGTCGCGCAGGGTCTGGGCCGTGCCGCCCGAGGAGACGAGCGCCACCTCGTGCTCGACGAGCGCGCGCGCGAGCTCGACGATCCCGGACTTGTCGTAGACGGCCAGCAGCGCCCTGCGGACAGGACGGACGTCGCTCATCCCTCACCCTCCTCCTCGAGGACGTGCACCACACGCCCCTCGACCTTCAGCCGCCCCTCGACGAGGGCGCGGACCGCCATGGGGAAGATCCGGTGCTCGGTCTCGTGCACGCGGGCGAGCAGGGAGTCCAGGTCGTCCTCCTCGAGGACCCGGAGCGGCTCCTGCGCGACGATCGGCCCGTGGTCGACCTCCTCGTCGACGAGGTGCACCGTGACGCCGGTGACCTTCACGCCCCACTCGAGCGCGTCGGCCACCGAGCGCATCCCCGGGAACGCCGGCAGGAGCGCCGGGTGCAGGTTCACGATCCGCTCGGGGAACGCGGCGATCAGCTCGGGGCCGACGATCCGCATGTAGCCGGCGAGCGCCACGCAGTCGATCCCCTCGGCCTGCAGCAGGTCGCGGATGGCTCGATCGTGCGCGGCCCTGTCGGGATGGTCCTGCGGCCGGCAGACGGCGGTCGGGACGCCGCGGTCCCGCGCCCGCTGCCGCGCCCCGGCCTCCGGCCGGTCCGAGACCACGAGCGCGACGTGCGGGCCGACCACCGTATCGTCCATGAGGGCCTGGAGGTTCGTGCCCGTCCCGGAGGCGAGCACCGCGAGGCGAGCGTTCACGTCCTCCCACGCTAGCGCAGCCGACCGCCGCCGTCGAACACTGGGCGGACGACCCAGGCGCTACCCTTGCGACGTGCCGGTGGAGGAACGGAGCACCCGGAGCGTCGAGCGCTGCGACCAGCACCCCACACGCTCGGCCGTCGCGCGATGCGAGGGGTGCGGGCGCCCGCTCTGCCTGTCGTGCGCCGTGCCGGTGCGCGGCTCGGTGCTCGGCGCCGAGTGCCTGCCCGAGCCGTTCGCATCCGACGTCCCGACCGTCGCGCGCCCGGGGAGCACGCCCCTCGAGCTGGTCGCGGCCGGCGGGTTCGCCCTCGCGCTGGTCGGGACGGTGCTGCCCTGGAGCCGGTTCGGGGTGGGCTCGGGGGCGTTCGGCGCCTGGGGTGAGCCGATCCGATGGGCGACGCTCACCGTTGCCGCGGTCCTGCTCGGCCTGCTCGCGTGGTCCACGCGTCGAGCGATGCTCCGCCCCGCACGCTACCTGGACACCGTCGTCGCCGTCCTCGCGGGGCTGGCGGGCGCGGGGGCGCTGCTCGCCGTGTGGCACCCACCGGCCTTCGCGCGGACGTGGATCGGGCCCTGGGTGGCGTTCCTCGGCGGCGCGATCGCGTTGGCGAGCACGCTGGTGGAGCTCCGAGCCCGAGGACGGGGGCCCGCCCCGCGTAGTTGACTCGGCATGGGGCAGGCACTCTAATTACCGCGGTCGCCGACGCGCGGCGTCGCGAAAGGAGTCTCCATGGCGCAGAGCGGTTCCAGCTTCGACATGTCGAAGATGTCGATGGGGAGCAAGGTCCTGATGGGCTCGGGTGTGCTGCTGCTCATCTTCTCGTTCTTCGCGTGGCAGAAGGTGTGTGTGGCGGACATCATCTGCGCCTCGTGGAGCATGTGGGGCGGGGACGGGAGCATCTTCGGGTTCCTGGGCGGTCTCGCCCTCATCGCGCTCCTCGTGTGGGAGGGGTTGCAGCTGGCGGGGACGAACGTCAGCGTCGGTCAGCCGGCGTCGAAGATCAGCGCGTACCTGGGCTTCGCGACCGCGGCGCTCGTCCTGCTGAGGTTCATCTTCGCGCTGACCGAGTCCCCGGCGTTCGCTGCGTTCGTCGGCCTGATCCTCGCGCTCGGCGTCGCGTACGGCGCCTGGATGCGCTTCCAGGAGCCGGCCACGATGCCCGCGGGACCCACGAGCGAGGGGCTCGCGTAGTCCCCGGAACCGAAGATGTAGCCAGGAGCCCGGTCGCGAGGCGGCCGGGCTCCTCGCTTCTCGGCCCCGCGCGCGGGGTACCATGCCGACGGCCATGAAGACGTGCCCCTACTGCGCGGAACAGGTCCCGGACGATGCGACCGCCTGTCGGTACTGCGGGTCTGCGCTCGTAGCCGGCGCGTCGCAGCCCGGGACGCAGCCCGGCACCCCCGCACCGGTTGCCGCTCCGGTCCAGCCGCCGGCGCCGGGCGCCGCGCCGGCGCCGTCCTGGCAGACACCCGCCGCGGCCCCGACGCGCCCCGAGGACGAGGCGCTGCAGTACAGCCACTCGGGGCAGCGGTACCTGCTCGGCTACGGGATCGACTTCTTCGGCATCTGGGACCGGCTCCAGCCGGGCGCGCCGGTCCGACGGTTCCCACGGACCGACGACGGCTGGCGTCAGGCGTGGTCGATGTACGCCAGCATGGAGCCCTACCGCGCCGAGGTCGGCATGAGCGCGGCGACCACCGCGATGCCGAGCGTGCCCGACTCGGGGCAGGCCTCGAGGAGCATGCCGGCACCGCGGAGCGTGAACGGTGCGTGGTGGCTCATGCCGATCCTCCTCGGGTGGCTCGGCGGGCTCATCGCGTGGCTCGTGAACCGGGAGACCGATCCGAGGACCGCTCGAGCCATGCTCCTCGTCGGCATCGCGATCAGCCTGATCGGGGCGCTGCTCGTCTGGGCGCTCGTGCCCGGGGTCGACGTGACCTGAGCGCCGCGCCGAGCGCTCCACCGACCACCCCCCACGCCAGCGCGAGGAGGATGGCCGCACGCAGGTCCGGACCGACCCGCACCGCCCCCTCGTCCGTCGCGATGCTCACGGTGAGGGAGCCCCACGCCGAGATCGACCCCGCCCAGCTCACGACGCCGAGGAGCGCCGAGAAGACCACGCCGGCCCCGGCGCCGAGCACGACCGCGCGCGAGACCGACCCGTCGGCGTCCCTCGCCGCGGATACCGCGCGCCGGCCGCCGAGCAGCGCCGCGGCGGCGGGCGCGATCAGGAACAGCAGGTAGGCCACCGGGGGGTCGCCGAACCGGAGCCAGGCGCTCGGCTGCAGCCACGTGCTCGGCGGCGGCACCCCGACCGGCGCCTCGAGCGGGAACCGCCCGAAGCAGAGGAACGGATCGGCCACGTCGGACGCGGGGAACACGCCCGTGCACCCGCCCATCGCCGGCGTGAGGGCCCACGCTCCCTCGTTCGGCGCGAGCGCGAGGTGATGGGCGAGCACGATCGCTCCCACGTGGGGCTCCGTGAACGCCGCCCGGTAGTAGCGACCCGTCGTCGGTGTCAGGAACGCCTCGGCGCCATCGGGCCGGACGATCCCCGCGACGACCAGCCCGGCGTACGCGAGCCCGATCCCCGCGACGAGCATCGTCCAGCCCCCGGCGAGCATCCCACGCAGCCGGCGGCTGTCCGGCTCGTTCGAGGCGGACCACCAGCCGCCCCCCGCACCGGCGAGCACGGCCAGGCCGAACGGCAGCAGGAAGCCGTGCGGTGGAGAGGGATGCACCTCGAGGACGCCCGAGGTGATGGCCTCGACCCGCGAGACGCCGACGTGCGAGACCAGCGACACCAGGCCGACCGCCACCGCGTACGCCGGCGCCACCTTCGCGCCGTGCAGGGTCCGCGCGAGCGGGGTGCCTCCGAGGGAGGCCGCGACCCCGCGGCCGGCCCGCCACAGGAGCCAGGCCGCGATCGCCGTGCCGGCGAGCGGCGCGATCGCCACCTCGGCGTGGAGCTCGGCCAGGCCCGCGCCCGCCGGGGCGTCGAGGAGCGCCCCGAGCCCCGAGTCGGCGGCCGAGAACCGGACCGGCACGCGATGGAACAGGCTCATGTACAGGCCGCCGATCCCGAACGCGTCGCCGGGCGAGAGGCCGGCAAGATCGAGGAGGAGCACGCCGACCGCGAGGATGGCCGACAGGGCGGCCATGATGCCGAACGCGATGAGACCGCGGAGGCTCGCGAGGCCCCACCCCGCGGCGAGGGGCGACCGGGCCGGGCCGGGCCCCGCCGCCGGCTCGGTCACGACGAGGCGGTCTCGGCGAGCCGCGACTGGACGAGTGCGGCGACCTCGGTGGGCGTCCGGCCGACCGGGACGCCCGCCGCCTCGAGCGCGTCGGCCTTCGCCTGCGCCGTCCCGCGCGAGCCGGTCACGATCGCGCCCGCGTGCCCCATCCGCTTGCCGGGCGGCGCGGTGAACCCCGCGATGTACGCGACCACGGGCTTCGTCATCTCCTGCGCGATGTACTCGGCGGCGCGCTCCTCGTCGTCGCC
>DAIUEM010000187.1:0-4861 GCA_036845105.1 Actinomycetota bacterium
CGGCTGTTCGTCGCCGAGCGGGCGGGGTCGCTCGACGAGGGCCTGGCGCGGGCCGACGTCGCGGCCGAGGCCCTCGAGCCCGTCGAGGTCGTCACGACCACGGTCGGCGAGGCGATCTTCCCGACGTCCCTCGGACGGTTCGACCTCGGCGCGAGCTCGACGCTGCTGCTCTTCATCTTCCTCACGTCGATGACGAGCGCGGTGGCGCTCATCGAGACGCGCCGGCTCGGGCTCTCCCGGCGGATGCTGTCGACGCCGACGTCCGCCGGAACGATCGTGGCGGGTGAGGCCCTCGGCCGCCTCGGGATCGCGATGGTCCAGGGGCTCTTCATCATGCTCGGGTCGCTCATCCTGTTCGGTGTCGACTGGGGCGAGCCGCTCGGATCGGCGGCGTTGCTCGTCTCCTTCGCGCTCGTCGGTGCGGGCGCGGGGATGTTCCTCGGCTCGCTCCTGCGGACCGAGCAGCAGGCGATCGGCCTCGGCATCCTCCTGGGCCTGGGGCTCGGCGCGCTCGGCGGGTGCATGGTCCCGATGGAGTTCTTCTCCCCGACGATGCGCACGGTCGCGCACTTTACCCCCCACGCGTGGGCGCTGGACGGCTACGCGGAGCTCGTGCGGCGGGACGGGACGATCGTGGACGTGCTGCCGTACGTCGGCATCCTGCTGGCGTACGCGGCCGTGCTGCTCGGGCTCGCGTCGTGGCGCCTGCGCCGCGCGATCACGGGCTGAGCCGAGGAGCGGGTCGGACGTCTTCCGGTCGGGGATCGACGGCGCTGGGTTCGCGAGTTCCATCCCGGCGGGCTAGGTTGGTGGGACGCGACCGAGGAGGTTCCGGCATGAGTCAGCCCGGTGGCCCGATCGAGCTCCCTCCGCCGCCGCCGCTCCGCACGCGGGGCGTCGGCGAGATCCTGTCCGCCGCCTTCGACCTGTACGGCCGGTACTGGCGCACGCTGATCCCGCTCGTCGCGGTCGTGGTCATCCCGCTGTCGATCCTGCAGTACGGGCTCGCCGACCTCACGCGGGTCGATGCCATCGACCGGACGACGGCCGAGGAGGCCGTGGGAGCCGGCTTCGCCGGGCTCGTCATCGGTCTCGGCTCGCTGTTCCTCACGGTCCTGCTCACCGGCGCCGTGGCGTGGGCCGTGGCCGGGATCCTCGTCGGACGCGAGCCGCACCTCGGCGAGTCCTACCGCTTCGGGCTCGCGCGGTTCTGGTCGATCGTGCTCGTGAGCATCCTGACGGCGCTCGCGGTCGCGGGCGGCTTCATCCTGCTCATCATCCCCGGGTTCATCTTCCTCACCCGGTTCTCGGTCTCGGTGCCGGTGCTCGTGGTCGAGCGCAGGCGCGGGACCGACGCGCTCTCGCGCTCGTGGGACCTGGTGACGGGTCACTCCTGGCCGGTCTTCGGGACGTTGTTCCTGGCGGCACTCCTCGCCGGCCTGGTGAACGCGTTCCTGACGTTCCCGTTCGCCGGCTGGGCCCTCGAGGGCCTGTTCGCCGGGATCGCGTCCGCGATCACGACGCCGTTCGTGGCGCTCGTGCTCGCGGTCGTCTACTTCGACCTGCGCGTGCGCAGGGACGGCCTGGACGTCGCGGGCCTGGACGCGGAGCTGCGCCTGGCGGCTCGCTAGGCTAGGCACGTCCAGGGCCTGCCCGGCGGCCGATCCGGTCCGGCGTCCGGCCCGTGTCGGACCCCCCGCCTAGCATCGCGGTCGGACGGGATGAACCCGGCGACCGAAGGAGGCGCAGGTGGACGGTCTCGGCTACGCGCTCGTGGCGCTCGCGCTCGGTATGGTGCTCGGCGCCGCGGCGGTGATGACCCGTCGGCGCGCCGCGCCGGACGGTACGGGGGACCTGGCCCGCCTCGAAACGCGGCTCGAGGTGCAATCGGCAGAGCTCCGGCGCCTCGCGGACGCCGGATCCGTCCGCGAGGGCGACCAGGAGCGGATGCGCGAGGAGCTGGCCGGCGCCCGCCGGGCGCTACAGGAGCTCGCGCTCCGCGAGACCGAGCGGCGCGAGCGCGAGCGCGAGTCGTGGGACGTCGTGCGGCGGCTGTCGACCGTCCTCGCCGGCGGCTCGGCGAAGGGCAGGGCGGGAGAGAACGTGCTCCGTCAGCACCTGATGGAGCTGCCGCCGGGCATGCTCGTCACCGACTTCCGCGTGAACGGCAAGGTGGTCGAGTTCGGCCTGCTCCTGCCCGACGGCCGCCGGCTGCCCGTCGACTCGAAGTGGACGGCCGTGGCCGAGCTCGAGGCCCTCGAGGCCGCGGAGGAGCCGGCCGTGTGCGAGGCGCGCACCCGCGACGTCGAGAAGGCCGTCGCCGCCCGAGCGCGCGAGGTCGCGCAGTACCTCGATCCGGCGCTCACGGCGCCGGTCGCGGTCGCGGCCGTCCCGGACGCCGCGTACGCGGTGCTTCGGCGCGCGCACGCGGACGCGTTCGAGCGCGGCGTGGTGGTCGTGCCGTACTCGACCGCGCTCCCGGTGCTGCTGTTCCTCCACAGCCTCGTGGCGCGCTACGGGGACGCGGGGGACGCGCAAGCCGCGCTCCGTGAGGTCGCCACGATCCTCGGCTCGATGGAGGGCGTGCTCGAGAACAAGTTCGCGCGCGCCGCGACGATGCTCGCGAACGGCGCCGACGAGATGCGCTCGCAGCTCGGCAAGGCCCGCGGCTCGGTGGCGCGAGGGCGCTCCAGCCTCCCCGAGCCGGAGCCGGTGGAGCCGCTCGACGCGGCGGTGCTCGAGATCGTGCCGTGAACCGACGCAGGTCGGCCGGTGCCGGATGCGGCGGGCTCGAGCGGGTGCTGGACGTGCGCTCCTGACCATCGCATCCTTCCACCGGGTACCCGTGATCGCCGTTCGCCGGATCGACGTCCGCGCGGCCCGGCAGCTGCGCCACCAGCTGCTCCGGCCGCACCAGGAGCCGTGGGAGATCGTCTTCGACGGCGATGACGAGGCGGACACGGTGCACCTCGGCGCGTTCGAGGACGACGCGCTGGTGGGGATCGCGTCGGTGATGCGCGAGTCCCCGCCGTGGGGCGAGGATGCCGAGCGAGCCTGGCGCCTCCGCGGCATGGCGACGCTGCCCGAGGTCCGTGGGCAGGGCTACGGCGGCGCGCTGCTCGAGCGGTCCCTCGCCCACGCCGTGGACCAGGGAGCCGAGCTGGCGTGGTGCACGGCGCGGGTCCCCGCGGCCGGGTTCTACCGGCGCTTCGGCTTCGAGAGCCTGGGCGACGTGTTCGACGTCCCGTCGATCGGGCCCCACGTCCTGATGCGTCGCCGCGTCGGCTAGGCGGCGTCCGGCTAGGCGGCGTCCGAGCGCGTAGCCTGTGGGCCGCATCCGAGCAGGGGGGGACCCGTGAGCTACGACCCGAGCATCCGCGTCGTCAGGGCTTCCGAACACGAGGCCTTGCCCTGGGAGGTCATCCCGACCGAGCCGGACGACCCGGTCCCGCCCGGCGAGGAGGTCGTGAGCTTCCGGGCCGGCGACCGATTCAGCTTCGGGCTGTGGAAGCGGGAACCGGAGACCGGGCCGATGGACCTGACGTATCACGAGATCGCCGTGATCATCGAGGGCGAGGTCGAGGTCACCGCCGAGGGCGGCACGGTCCACCACGTCGGACCGGGCGACGTCCTCATCACGCCGAAGGGCTCGACGGCGACCTGGCGGGCGCTCTCGCCGGTGAAGAAGTTCTGGGCCGTCTACCGGGAGGACTGAGGTCGCGATGACCGACGAGCGCGTCGAGCGCATCCACCGCGACGGCGTCGTCGTCGACATGGTCACGAACCTGCTGACCGAGGGCGTCCTGCGCGCGATCGACGACTTCCGGTCCGGCGGCGTCCACCTGATCTGTCAGAGCATCGACCCGCCCTGGCGGCTGTCGGCGCTCGCACGCCCATACCTGGACCTCGCTCCCGACCCGCACATCGCACTCCGCACGATCGCGTGGGTCCGTCGGCTGGTGCAGGAGCGCGACGACCTTGCGTTCGTCGAGACCGTGGACGACGTGCACGCCGCGAAGGCGACCGGGCGGCTGGGCGTGACGCTGCACTCCCAGAACGCCACGCCGTTCGGCTTCGACCTGGACCTCGTCGCCGAGCTCTACGCGGCCGGCCTTCGGATGTCGAGCCTGGCCTACAACGTGCGGAGCCTCGCGGCCGACGGCTGCATCGAGGAGTCGAACGCGGGGCTGAGCCGCTTCGGCCGGCGCGTCGTGCTCGAGATGAACCGCGTCGGGATGATCGTCGACGGCTCCCACGTGGGGGTCCGCTCCACGCTCGAGGCGATGGAGGTGACCGGGGACCCCTTCGTCTTCAGCCACAACGGCTGCGCTGCCGTCCACCCGCACCCGCGGAACCTCACCGACGAGCAGCTGCGGCGCTGCGCCGAGACCGGGGGCGTGGTCGGCGTCCTCGCGATCCCGATGTTCCTGAGCGGGGAGCGCTCGACGCCGTTCGAGGCCTTCCTGCGGCACCTGCTCCACGCGATCGAGATCGCGGGCCCGGACCACGTCGGTCTCGGCCTCGACCACTGGTACGGGATGCCACCCTATGCCGACCGGGTGTGGCCGGCCGTCGACGCCCGGGCCGACGACGGCGTCTCGAACCTGCGCGAGCTGTTCTGGGACGAGCCGGAGCTCGCGGGCACGGACGTGACCGAGGGCGAGGTCGAGGGCCTCGGGTCCCCCGAGAGCGTGCCCCTCGTGACGGCCGCGCTCCTGGACCGGGGCCTGTTCACGATGGTCCGGTTCAACCACGTGATGACGAACCCGCCGCTCAGCATCACCGAGGAGCAGCTCGGCGAGGGCTTCGCGATCATCGACGAGGTGCTCTCGATCGCCGACGAGGCGATGGGGTAGGGGCG
>DAIUEM010000188.1:0-4821 GCA_036845105.1 Actinomycetota bacterium
ACGCTCTCGGCGTGTTCGAGTACGTCACCAAGCCGTTCGAGCCGCCCGCGCTGATCAGGATCGTCCGCGCCGCGCTCGAGAGCAGGGCCCGCTGAGGCTCCGCCCGCCATGATCGAGGAGCGCCTGACCGCCCTCGTCGAGGAGGCGCTCGCCGCGTCCGCGGACGAGCTCGGCCTGCGGCGCGAGGACCTGCCGGAGGTGGAGCTCTCGACGCCGAAGCAGAAGGAGCACGGGGACTTCGCGACGAACGTGGCGCTGGCGGTGGCGCGCCGGGCGGGCCGGACGGCGCGGGAGGTCGCGCAGGTCCTCCACGACCATCTGCCGAGGGCGCCCTTCGTCGAACGCGTCGAGATCGCGGGGCCCGGGTTCCTCAACTTCTTCGTCACCGACGAGTGGCTCCACGACGCGCTGCGCGAGGCGGCGCGGCTCGGCCCGGCGTTCGGCCGGCGCGCGCCCATCGGCCGAGCGGTCCAGGTCGAGTTCGTGAGCGCGAACCCGACCGGCCCGCTCCATATCGGGCATGCGCGCAACGCCGTGATCGGCGACGCGATCGCCGCCGTGATGGAGGCGGCCGGGTGGACCGTGCAGCGCGAGTACTACTTCAACGACGCCGGCCGCCAGATGGATCTGTTCGGCTCCTCGGTCGAGGCCCGGTACCTCCAGCGTTTCGGACGCGACGCCGACGTGCCGGACGAGGGCTACCACGGCTCCTACATCACCGATGTCGCCGAGGAGCTGGCGGCGGCCTTCGGTGACGCGCTCGTCGACCCGCCGGCCGAGGCGCGGCACGCGCGCGTCCTCCACGAGGGCGCCGAGCTCGTCCTGGCCGGCATCGAGGGGACGCTCGAGCGGTTCGGTGTGCGGTTCGACCGCTTCGTTCACGAGAGGGAGCTCCACGCCTCGGGCGGGGTCGAGCAGGCCGTCGAGCGCCTGCGCGCCGGCGGGCACGCGTACGACGCCGACGGGGCGGTGTGGTTCCGCTCGACCGCGTTCGGCGACGACAAGGACCGCGTGCTGATCAGGGCCAACGGCGCGCCCACGTACTTCGCGGCGGACTGCGCCTACGTGTGGGACAAGTTCGGGCGCGGGTTCGATCACCTGATCTACGTGTGGGGCGCCGACCACCACGGGGACGTGGTCCGCGTGAAGGGCGCCGCCGAGGCGATGGGCTTCGATCCCGACGCCGTCGAGATCGTGCTGTACCAGTTCGTCACGCTGTTCCGCGGCGGCGAGCTCGTCCGGATGAGCAAGCGCGCCGGCGACATCGTCACGCTCGACGAGCTGCTCGACGAGGTCGGGGTCGACGCCACGCGGTTCACGCTGCTGTCGCGCTCGAGCGACTCGCCGATCGACTTCGACATCGAGCTCGTGAAGCGACAGACGATGGACAACCCCGTCTACTACGTGCAGTACGGGCACGCGCGGATCGCGAGCATCCTGCGCCACGCGGCCGAGCGCGGTGTCGAGCTCCGTCCGATCGAGGACGCGGACCTGTCCCTCCTGTCGACCGAGGCCGAGGTCGAGCTGCTGAAGGCGATCGCCGAGCTCCCGGCTCGGATCGCCGAAGCCGCCGAGCTCCGCGCGCCGCATCGGCTCACGTACTTCGCGCAGGATCTCGCCTCGCGGTTCCACCGCTTCTACACGGAGTGCCGTGTGGTGACCGAGGACGAGGCGCTCACGCAGGCGCGCCTGTGGCTCTCGAGCGGCGCGCAGCTCGCGATCGGGAACGTGCTCGCGCTCCTCGGCGTGTCCGCGCCCGATGCGATGGAGCGCGTGGATGCCTGAGCGCGACGCCGGTCCCTGGCCGGCGAACGCGACGTTCGACGACCGGGGGCTGTCGGTGTCCGGGGTGACCGCCGAGGGTCTGGCCGAGCGCTTCGGGACACCGCTCCTCGTCGCCGACGTGGCCCATCTCCGTGACCGAGCCAGGACCTTCGCGCGCCTGTTCCCGCATCCGCTGTACGCGGTGAAGGCGTTCACGTCCCACGAGTTGATCCGCCTCGTCGCGGCCGAGGGGCTCGACCTGCTGGCGGCGACCGACGGCGAGCTCGAGGCGTGTCTGCGCGCCGGCGTGCCGGCGTCGCGGATCGTCCTGCACGGCAACAACAAGAGCGATCGCGAGCTCGCGATGGCCGTTCGCGAGGGGGTCCGGCTCGTGAACGTCGACAACCCGCAGGAGCTGGAGCGGCTGGAGGCAGCGGCCGCGGCGGTGCCCGTCGTCCAGCCGGTCCTGCTCCGCGTCGTGCCCGAGGTCGCCGCGGGCGCCCACGGCGCGATCCGGACCGGCGGGGCGGGCTCGAAGTTCGGGACGCCGCTCGCGCTCGTGCCGCAGACCGTCCGGCGCGCGATCGAGCTGCCGCACGTGGACCTCGTGGGGATCCACGCGCACATCGGCTCGCAGGTGCTGGACGTCGATCCCTACCTCGCCGAGATCGACGTGCTCCTCGACCTGCTCGTGCGTCTGCGCGAGGAGACCGGCTTTGAGGCGGACGTCGTCGACGTCGGTGGCGGGTTCGGCATGGCGTACACGGACGAGGCGCCGACGAGCCTCGACGAGATCGCCCCCGCGGTGCTCGCGCGCGTGCGCGAGGGTGCGACGGCACGGGGGCTCCGGGTGCCGCACACGCTCGTCGAGCCCGGACGCTCGGTCGTCGGCCAGGGGATGCTCACGCTCTATCGGGTCGGGACGGTGAAGCGCGGGGCCGACGGGCGCCTGATCGTCGCGGTCGACGGCGGGATGTCCGACAACGTCCGACCGATGCTCTACGGCTCGCGGTACTCGGTCGCGATGGCCGGGCCGCCCCGCCCGGACGAGCCATCGGTCGTCGCGGTCGTCGGCCGGCACTGCGAGTCCGGCGACGTGCTCGCCGCCGAGGTCGAGCTCCCGTGCGAGCCGCGCTCGGGCGACCTGCTCGCGTTCGCCGGCACGGGCGCGTACACGTACTCGATGGCGAGCGCCTACAACCGGGTCGGGCGGCCCGCCGTCGTCGCGGTCGCCGACGGTCGGGCCCGCGCGTGGGCCCGGCGTGAGGACGCGGCCGACCTCGACCGGCTGGAGCCCGCGACCACCGACGCCCCGGCCGACGCGTTGCCGCCCGAGGGCGTGACGATCCGCCCCGCGACGCCCCGCGACGCCGACCGCTTCCTCGCGCTGTACCGGGACATCGTGGCCGAGGACCGGTTCCTGCGCGTGGAGCGCGTCCTGCGCTCGGCGCGGGAGACCCGGCGCCGGTTCCGGCACTCGAGGACCCAGCACGAGGCGTTCCTCCTCGCGGTCGAGGGGGAGCGGATCGTCGGGTGGATCTCGATCGCGCGCGAGCCCTTCCCCGTGATCCGGCACGTCGCGACCTTCGGGATGGCGGTCGCCGAGGACCGGCGGGGTCGGGGGATCGGGGCCGCGCTCCTCGCGGGGGCGCTGCGGTGGGCGCGCTCGGTGGGCGTCGAGAAGGTCGAGCTCTCGGTGTTCCCTGAGAACCGCGCGGCGCTGATCCTGTACCGGCGGTTCGGGTTCGTCGAGGAGGGTCGGCTCCGACGGCACTCGCGCAAGTCCTACGGCGACGTGGACGAGATACTGATGGGGATCTGGCTGGGGGAGGACGGGTGAGGACGGGCGAGATCCGGGTCGGGGTGCTGGGCTGCGGGAACGTGGGCGCCGCCGTGATCCGCCTGCTCGACGAGGATGCGGAGGAGATCGCCAGGCGCGCCGGCTGCCGGCTCCGGGTCTCGCGCGTCGCCGTCCGCGACCCGACGAAGACGCGCGACGTGCCGCTCGACCCGTCGCAGCTCACGGGCGACGCGATGGAGGTGCTCGACGACCCCGACGTCGACGTCGTCTGCGAGCTGATCGGCGGGGACGAGCCGGCCGGGGGACTGATCCTCGCGGCGTTCGAGCGCGGCAAGCCCGTCGTCACGGCGAACAAAGAGCTCCTCGCCACCCGCGGGCGAGAGCTGTTCGACGCCTCGGACGCGAAGGGCCTGGACCTGTACTTCGAGGCCGCGGTCGGCGGCGGGATCCCGCTGATCCGCCCGCTGAAGGAGTCGCTCACGGGGGAGCGCGTGCGGCGCGTGCTCGGGATCGTGAACGGCACGACGAACTTCATCCTCACGAAGATGTCCGACGAGGGGCGTTCGTTCGCCGACGTCTTGACCGAGGCGCAGGCGCTCGGCTACGCGGAGGCGGACCCGACCGCCGACGTCGAAGGCCACGACGCCGCGGCCAAGTGCGCGATCCTCGCGTCGATCGCCTTCAACGCCCGCGTCACCTCCGCCGACGTGTTCCGCGAGGGGATCGCGCGCGTCTCGCCCGAGGACGTCGAGTTCGCCCGGCGGCTCGGCTATGTGGTGAAGCTCCTCGCGATCGCCGAGCTCGTCGACGGCGAGCGGATCGCGGCGCGCGTCCATCCGTCGATGATCCCCGCGACCCACCCGCTCGCCGCCGTCCGCGACGCGTACAACGCCGTGTTCGTCGAGGGCCCGCACATCGGCGAGCTGATGTTCTACGGGCGCGGCGCCGGCGGCGACGCGACGGCGACCGCCGTCGTCGGCGACCTCGTGAGCGTCGCGCGGAACCTGCAGTCCGGCGCCCGGGGCGTGGGCTGCACGTGCTTCCACGAGCGGACGATCCGTCCGATGTCGGAGATGGAGGGGCAGTACTACATCCTGACGAGCGTCGAGGACCGCCCGGGCGTGCTGGCCGAGATCGCCGGCGTCTTCGGTCGCAACCGGGTGTCGTTGAAGAGCATGTGGCAGGAGGGGATGGGCGAGGAAGCCCGGCTCGTGTTCGTCACCTACGGGTCGCCCGAGACCGCGGCGTTCGAGCGG
>DAIUEM010000189.1:0-4816 GCA_036845105.1 Actinomycetota bacterium
CCTTCGTCGGCGACTGGACGTTCGCGATGGCGCTGCACGACGAGGAGGTCGAGCGGTCGGTGCCCCTCACCCAGGCCGAGATCGACTGTCACGAGCAGTTCGAGTTCTCGGTCGACGAGGCCGAGATCACGGGCGCGACGATCGGGATCGACTTCTCGCAGGAGGACTTCGACGCGGAGGACCTGGCCCGCGCGATGAACGTGGAGCTCGAGCACGGGTGCTGCCACCCGGAGACGAACGTCACGCACTGCGACCCGATCCTGACCGCCAAGCTGGCGGTCGCGCACCTGCGGGAGCGCGCGGACTTCTACCGACATCTCGAGGACGTCGAGGGGCACCTGCCCAGGTAGCCCCTCGATCGCGGCGACCGGGCGGACTCCCTCCCGAGTGTCCGCCCGGCCGCGCGGGCGGTCGCGACGTTACGTGCTGCGGTTCGCCACGGCCCCGGCCTGCTGGTCGCTCGGCTCGAACGCGAACTCCTGCGCGATCGAGTCGCACGGGTTCCCACGGCCGAACGTGACGCGCATCCTGGTGACGTCGGCGATGCACCAGAACGCGGTGGCCGATCCGATCGGCGTGTCGCCCCACCGCTCGGGGTGCCGACACAGGGAGTCCGGCGCCCCCTCGTGGTCCGAGAGCATCTCCCGGAGGCGCTCCACCGTGACCGAGCCCGGCTCGGCGGCCGCGAGCAACTCACGCGCCCGTCGGTATCGCGCCCCCGAGTGCGGCACGTACGACGGGTCGCCCTCGTACCGGGTCATCCGCTCGCAGACGTAATGGTTCGTGTGCACGAGCGCCCCCCGCTCGTCCGGGTACGTGAGCTCGGCGTCCGTCGCCGACCCCTCGACGTTCACGACCTCGCCCGCGCGCGAGACGACCACGTGGTTGTACGAGGAGGCGCGGTCCTCGCGGAGCGCCTCCTGGACCGCATCGTCCATCGTCGGCTGGCGGAGCATCGAGCGGAACTGGATCTCGCGCGGGATGCCGATGCGCTCGTCGAGCGGCGCCAGCTCGTTGCCCGTGAACGACAGCCCGACCGAGCTCCACCCGACGCTCATCCACAGGCCGTTGCCGATCGTGAGGACGACCGGGTCGCCGTCGATCCGCCACTCGACCGCGACGAGCTGCTCCTGGTAGGTCCGCGACATGTCGTTGTTGTGGGCGACGAGCACCGCGTCCCCCGCCGTGGCGGGCGGGACCGCGACGAGGTCCGAGCACCGTCCCTGCAGGCGGCGGGCGTACGGCTCGTACCAGATCTCCTCGGTCATCGCTGCGAAGAGCGAGCGCGGGTCGGCGTCCGCGCCCTCGGCGATCCCCTCGAGCTCCTCGAGGTACCAGGGGTACGCGGCCGCCGTGACCTCTCGGTACCGGTCGGCGAGCGCGAGCTGCTCCTCGCGGGATCGGCCGCACGGGATCCTCGCGTCGTCGAACGCGGCCTCGGCTCGGATCGTTGCGGCGCAGGCCTCACCGACCTGCCGGCCGGCGTCGCGATGACCGCCTCGGACGCGCAGCACCGGGATCGTCGGGGGACCCACGGGCACCATCCTAGATGCGCCGGGCCCGTGCGAGACCCTAGGTTCCGGACCCGACGTCGTCCGACCCCCAGCCCCCGGGACGGCCGCCCTATCCCGTCCCTCGCGTCCGATGGCTTCATTGGTGCGAGGCCGACGACGACCCCGGAGGTGTGCGCGATGCAGGTTCGGACCGAGGCAGGCGAGGTGGAGCTCGGGACCGAGGGGTGCTTCCAGCACCTCGTCGAGGGCCTGGGCGACCGCGACCCGGGGATCCGCCGGCTGGCGATCTGCGGTCTCGCCGCCGCCGGCGATCCGAGGGCGATCGCGCACCTCACGCCCCTCCTCACCGACGACGACCTCGACGTTCGGCAGCGCGCGGCCATGGCGCTCGGCAAGCTCGGTGACCAGCGGGCGGCGCCGGCGCTGATCGAGGCCGCGGAGCGCGGCGACCCGGCCCTGCACCGGGCGGCGATCCTGGCGCTCGGCGAGCTCGGGCCGGTCGGGATCGAGGTCCTGGCGCGCGAGATCCGGTGCGAGGACCCCGCCGACCGCGTCCGGGCCGCGATCGCGCTCGGCGAGACCCGCGACCTGACCGCGGTGGAGCCGCTCACCGGCGCCCTCGAGGACGAGGACCCGACCGTGCGAGCGCGCGCCCGCGAGGCGCTGGAGAAGCTCCGCGAGTCTCCCGTCTTCTGAGCCACGAGCGGGCTCAGCGGAACCCGACTAGGGTTGCGCGGGAAGCCGCATGACCACGCCCGTCCTCGACTGCCGGGACCTCCGCAAGTCCTTCGACGACCTCGTCGCCGTGAACGGCGTCGGCTTCTCGGTCGCGCCGGGCGAGACCTACGGGCTGCTCGGCCCGAACGGCGCCGGCAAGACCACCACGATCTCGATGATCGCCGGGCTGCTCGAGCGCGACGACGGCGAGGTCCTCGTCGAGGGTCGTCCGCTCACGACGACGAGCGTCTCGGCGAAGTCGGCGATCGGGTACGTGCCGCAGGAGATCGCGATCTACCCGGACCTGACGGGCCGCGAGAACCTGCGGTTCTTCGCGCGTCTGTACGGGATGTCGGGCGACGACCTGACTCGACGGATGGACGAGGTCCTGGGGATCGTCGGGCTCGCGGACCGGGCCGACGACCCGACGAAGGAGTACTCGGGCGGGATGAGGCGGCGGCTCAACATCGGCATCGGGCTGCTCCACCGTCCGACGCTGCTGATCCTGGACGAGCCGACCGTCGGCGTGGACCCCCAGAGCCGCAACGCGATCCTCGAGAGCGTCGATCAGCTATCGGCCGAGGGGATGGCCGTCCTGTACACGACCCACTACATGGAGGAGGCCGAGCGCCTGTGCGACCGCGTCGGGATCATCGATCTCGGCGAGCTGAAGGCCGAGGGGACCCGGCGCGAGCTCGTGAGCATGGTCGGTGAGCGGGACGAGGTGCTGCTCGCGCTCGCGGGCGACGTCGAGGCCGCGGCGAGCGCCTGCCGAGCGCTGCCGGCCGTGCACGACGTCAGCACGAGGGAGGAGCACATGGAGCTCGTCGTCGACGAGGCGAGGAAGGCGCTCCCGGCGATCCTCGAGGCGATCTCCTACGCCGGCTCCGCCGTGCGCTCGGTCGAGGTGACGGAGCCGGACCTCGAGGCGGTCTTCCTGCACCTCACCGGCAAGGCGCTCCGGGACTGACCGATGCGCGCGGCGCTGCTCATCGCGGCAAAGGACCTGCGGCAACGGCTGCGAGACCGCTCGGCGATCATGGTCGCGGTCGTCGTGCCGCTCGGCCTGGCGTTCGTGTTCAACGCGACGCTCGGGGGGATCTCGACGGAGGGCGTCGCGTTCCGGTACGGCGTCGTCGACGAGGACCGGTCCGAGATCTCGGCGGTCTTCGTGGACGAGGTGCTGCCCGCTGTCGAGGAGGGTGGTGCGATCCGAGTGCGGTCGGTGCCCTCGGACGCCGAGGGTCGCCGCTCGGTCGAGGCCGGTGACCTGGACGCGCTGCTCGTCGTGCCGGCTGGATTCGGCGCCGCCGTCGAGGGCTCGGGCGCGGCCGAGATCCGCGTGGTCGGTGACGTCGACGAGCCGACGGCGGCCCAGGTCGCGCGCTCGATCGCGAGCACGTTCGTCGCCGACCTGAACGCCGTGCGCGTCGCCGTCGCGACGGTTGCCGACCCGCACGCGACCGACCCCGCCGAGCTCGACGCGCTCGTCGAGCGCGCCGCGGCGGTCGCGACCCCCGTCGACGTGGTCGACGTCACCGCGACGACGAAGGAGCTCGACGTGACGACGTACTACGCGGCCGGCATGGCCGTGTTCTTCCTGTTCTTCACGGTGCAGTTCGGCGTCGCGAGCCTCCTCGACGAGCGCAAGGACGGCACGCTCTCGCGCCTGCTCGCCGCGCCGATCGGCCGGTCCGCGATCCTCGGCGGCAAGCTGCTCACGAGCTTCGTCATCGGCACGCTGTCGATGGCGACGCTCATCGTCGCGACGTCGCTGCTGCTCGGTGCGGACTGGGGCGACGGGATCGGGGTCGCGCTGCTGGTGCTCTCCGGCGTGCTCGCGGCCACCGGCATCATGTCGATCGTCGCGACGCTCGCGAAGACGTCCGAGCAGGCGGGGAACTGGCAGTCGATCATCGCGGTGGTGCTCGGGATGCTCGGCGGCGTGTTCTTCCCGATCTCGCAGGCGCCCGGCTTCCTGCCCACGCTGAGCCTGGTGACGCCGCAGGCGTGGTTCCTTCGCGGGCTCTCGGACATGGCCGGCGATACCGGATGGACCGTGGTGCTGCCCGCGGTGCTCGCGATGCTCGTGTTCGCCGCGGTGACGGGGGCGATCGCCGCCGTCCGGCTGGATCGGATGGCGCGGCTGTGAGGGCGCTCGCGATCGCCGGCGTGAACGTCCGACGCATGCTGCGCGACCGCTCGAACATCTTCTTCGTCTTCGTCTTCCCGATGCTGCTGATCCTCGTGCTCGGCGTGAGCTTCGGCCGGGGGTTCGAGCCTCGGATCGGCGTGGTCGCCGCCGACCCTGGGGCGCTCGGCAGGGACCTGGTCCGCACGCTCGAGGAGATGCCGGACGTCGACGTGGCTCGGTACGACTCGGTCGACGACCTCCGGACCTCGGTCGAGCGCGGCCAGCTCGAGGCCGGCGTCGTGGTGCCCGAGGGCTACGACGGCGCGATCCGCGCGGGGCGGGACGCCGAGGTGCGGTACCTGGCCCGGCAGGGCGAGCTCGGGCTCCAGCTCTCGCGAACGGTCCGCTCGGCGGTGGCCGAGCAGGGTCAGCGGCTCCGGGCCGCCCGGCT
>DAIUEM010000190.1:0-4807 GCA_036845105.1 Actinomycetota bacterium
CTGGTCGGCGGTGGCGGGGCTCGGCTTCGGGCTCGGTCCGGCGATCGGCGGCTGGATGCTCGAGCGCTTCTGGTGGGGCTCGGTGCTCCTCGTGAACGTGCCCGTCGTCGTCGTCGCGATCGTCCTCGGGCGGATGCTCGTCCCGACCTCGAAGGACCCCGCTGCCGACCGGCCCGATCCGCTCGGCGCGGTGCTGTCGATCGCGGCGCTCGGCGCGCTGCTCTACGGGATCATCGAGGCGCCACGGCATGGCTGGACCGACGTGACCACGCTCGGCTGGCTGGGCGCAGGCCTCGGGCTGCTCGCCGCGTTCGTCGCCTGGGAGCTTCGGACGGGACACCCGATGCTCGACATGCGGTTCTTCCGGAACTTGCGCTTCACCGCCGCGAGCGTCTCGATCACGCTGTCGTTCTTCGCGCTCGCCGGCTCGATGTTCTTCCTCACGCAGATCTTCCAGTTCCTGATGGGCTACTCCACGCTGGAGGCCGGGGTCGCGATCCTGCCGGCGGCGATCGCGTCGGCCGTCGGCGCACCGACGGGCGCGGCGCTCGCGAAGCGCCTCGGCGGGAAGATCGCGGTGACAGCCGGGCTCGTGACGACCGCGGCCGGCCTGGCGATCGTGGGGCTGCTCACCACGTCCTCCGGCTACGGCCTCCTCCTCGCCGCGATGGTCGTCGCCGGGTTCGGGGTCGGCGTCGCGATGACCCCCGCGACCGAGTCGATCATGGGCTCCCTGCCCCCGGCGAAGGCCGGCGTCGGCTCGGCGATGAACGACACCACGCGCGAGGTCGGCGGCGCGCTCGGCGTGGCCATGCTCGGCAGCCTCCTCGTGTCCGCGTTCGGCAGCCGGATGGCCGAGATCACCGCCGGGCTGCCGGCCGCGGCGGCGGAGGTCGCCAGAGACTCGCTCGGCGGGGCGCTCGCCGTGGCCGAGCGCGTGGGCGGACCGACCGGGCAGGGGCTCGTCGAGGCCGCGCGCGCGGCGTTCGTGGACGGCACCGGGTTCGCGATGCTCGTCGGCTCGGCGTTCGCGCTCGCCGGCGCGGTCGTCGCGCTCCTGTTCCTCCCGGCCCGCGCGCCCGAGGACCAGGGCCAGCGCGTCATCACCGTCGAGGTCGAGCCGGTCGACGCCGACGGGTTCGCGATCGAGCGCGTGGCCTGACGCACGACGGGACCACGAGGGCGGATCCCGGGCCCGGGGGCCGCCCTCGGCGCGTCAGCGGACCTCGACGCTCGCGGCGCCCGTATCCAGGCGGATGTCGGCCCGATGCTCGGCCGTGTCGTAGTCGGCCGAGCGCCACTCCCCACCCCACCGCGGGAACCGCTGCTCGTCGACCGTGACGTCGGACAGGCCGCCCCGCGCCTCCACGCGCGCCGCCACGCCCTCGGGGACCAGCAGCGCCAGGCTCATCGCGCCGCCGCCCGCTCGGACCGTGTACCGGCCCGTCGAGGGCAGCCGCGCGGTCGTCTTGCTCGCCCCCGTGTGGATCTGCAGCTCGGTCAGGCGCACGTCGGTGAGATCCAGGTCGGAATCGCTCGCGCCCGAGCGGACCTCGAGCGCGATCGGGACGTGTCGCGCGAGCGCCAGGTCCCACTCGAACCCGCGCTCGCGTCCGCCGCCCCACGGGAAGCCGGCGCGGCCGCGCAGGCGCGCCTCGACCCGGCCGGCGGAGCGCTCCACATCCGTGTCCACGCCGCCCGCGCACCGACCCTCGACGAGCGCCAGCCCCTCGCCGGCGCGCACCCGCAGGCTCCCCGCTCCGTGCTCGAGCCGTACGCGCGCCTCGGTGGCGCCGTCGAGCGGCACCGACACCGGCTCCATCTCGCCGCCGCCGCTCCGCACCTGCGAGATCGCCGAGAGCGCCAGCCCCACCCCGATCGCGATGATGATGACCGGCAGCAGGATGTCCTCGTCGGGCAGCGCGTCCAGGTCCTGCAGCAGGAAGACGAGACCGACCCCGATCAGCAGGGCCGGCCACACGTATCCACCGCCCCACGGCGAGCCGAACATCGCCCGCTCGAGGAAGAGCCACAGTCCGATCGCGATGAGCACGATCGGCCAGATGTCGATGTCCGTCGGGATGACCTCGGCGCTCTGGAGCAGGAGGAAGACACCGACCCCGATGAGGAGCAGCGCCCACAGGATCGTCCGATTGCGCACGCGAGGCCCTCCTCGGCTCGGGTTCGGCCTGCGGGAAGCCTATCCCCAGGCGCTCACGACGAGACGAGCAGGCCGCGGCGACGCCGCACCCGTCGGTCGACCCACGAGAACAGACCATCCACCGCCACGCCGACGAGCATGATGACGACCATCGTGGCCATGATCAGCGGCGTGTCGATCTGCGCCCATGCCCGCGCGATCAGGTGGCCGAGTCCTCGTGCCCCGGCGATGAGGAGCTCGGCGGCCATCAGCGCGCGCCACGCGATGGCCCACGCCTGCTGCAGACCTGCCAGGTAGCCGGGGTAGGCGGCTGGGAGGACGACGCGCCCGTAGAGCACCGACCCTCGAGCGCCGAGTGTGCGGCCGGTCCGTACGAGGTAGGGCGGCACCATCCGGACCGCGGCCGCGGTGGCGATCGCGATGGCCGGGAACGCGCCGATCACGACGACGAACAGCACCGCCTTCTCGTTGAACCCCAGCCAGAGGCTCGCGAGCGGAAGCCACACGATCGAGGGGAGCGCCTGGAGACCCGCGACGAGGCTCCCGACGCTCCGCTGGACGACGTCCCAGCGGGCGCAGGCCAGCCCGATCGGCGTGCCGATCAGCATCGCGAGCACGAGACCGCCGAAGAGCCGGAACAGGCTGCGGTACGCGACCATGAGGAGCCCGTTCGATCCGCCCAGGTTCGAGACGAGGGAATCCCACACGGCGGTCGGCGACGGCACCAGCACCTCGCTCCAGTTCCCGGATGCGTACACCGCCCACCAGAGCAGCACGATGACCGCGACGATCGCGACCCTAGGCCAGATCTGGTCGAGGACCCTCCTCGGTCGCGACAACCTGCTCCACCTCCTTCAACAGGTGGTCGTGCACGTCGACCACGACCTTCGACAGCAGGACGTCCTCGAAGGCGCGCGGGCGCGGCGACGAGATGCGGTGCTCGGCGACGAAGGTGCCCGGGCGGGGAGACATCAGCACCACGCGGTCGGCGAGGAACACCGCCTCGCGGACGTTGTGGGTGACGAACACGAACGTGTGGCGGGTCTCGAGCCAGACCGTCTGGAGCTCTCGCTGGAGGATCTCGCGGGATTGGGCGTCGAGCGCGCCGAAGGGCTCGTCGGCGAGGAGGATCTCGGGCTGGCAGGCCAGGGCGCGGGCGAGGGTCGCGCGCTGGCGCATCCCGGGGGACAGCTCGTGCGGCTGCGCCATCGCGAATCGCGCGAGATGGACCTTCTCGAGCCAGCCCATCGCGCGCTCGGCTCGCTCGCGCTTCGGCGCCCCGACGAGCCCGAGCGCGAACTCGACGTTCGCCAGGACGCTCATCCACGGGAACAGCGACGGCTCCTGGAACAGCACGGCTCGGTCGGGTCCGGGACGGACGATCGGTCGTCCGTCCATCAGGACCTCGCCCTCGTCGGGGCGCTCGAGCCCGGCGATCAGGTGCAGCAGCGTCGACTTCCCGCAACCGGACGGTCCGATGAGGCAGACGAACTCGCCCTTGCCGATGTCGAGCGTCGCTCGGTCGAGCGCCTGCACACGTTCGCCGCTCCCCTGGACGAAGGTCTTCGAGACGGATCGGATCGAGAGCTTCGAGGAGGCGGCGGGGGTCTCGGGGACCACGTGGAGCGCGGGCGTCGACGTCATCGCTTCCTCATCCGGACACCTCGACGGGCGGGAGGCCCTCATCGTCGAGGACCCTGTTCAGAGGGTCAAGCCGGTAGATCGCACGCACGGACACGGGTTCCTCGTCCAGCACACCTACCTCGTGCGCGTCCTGCGCCACCTGGTCCATCGCGGCCGGGACCGGCTCCCACGAGAACGCGAGCCTGGCCCACGACTCAGCGAGGACCGACGGATCCAACGCGGGGGCGCCGGCCCACACGAGGCGTCGCGCGGTGATCGTCTGCGCACGCAGGGGCGAGGACCGCGTGAGCTGGATCGCGGCGACGTTCGCGGCGACGAGGCGATCGACGACGTCCGGATGGGCCTCCATGTAGGCCGTGGACACGCACAGGTTCGCCGTGAGGAAGCCGTCCGGCGGCCACAGGTCGGCCTCGTCCACGAGCACGTGGGCGACCCCTTCGTCGACGAGGTACGTAGGATACGGCTCGGGCACCCAGGCGCCGTCCAGGCGGTCCGCGCGGAACAGCTCCAGGAGCTGCGCCGCGGCGACCTCCGTGATCGAGACGTCACCACCCTCGTCGGTGGCCTCGAGTCCGTGATCGTGGAGCCAGTTCCGTAACGCGATGTCCTGCGTGTTCCCGACGCTCGGCACCGCGATCCGCTTGCCGTGCAGGTCCTCCGGTCCGTCGATCTCGGCGTCGCTCCGCGTGACGAGCGAGGCGCCGCCGACGGCAACCTCCGAGATCACCGCGACCTCCCCAGACTTGAGGAAGAGCGAGATCGCCGGCCACGGGCCCATGTAGCTCGCGTCGATCGAGCCCGAGAGCAGGGCCACGCCGGCGTCCGTCCCCGAGTCGAATACCCGCACCTCGACCCTGGTCGGCGCGAGTACCTCGTCGAAGATGCCGGCCCCGATCCCGACGTGCGCCGGCGCGTGCGTGAGCGTCGGGAACACGCCCAGACGGAGCACGTCGGCGCTCCCGCGCGCCCGCGCCTCGGACCCCGCACACGCCGAGGCTACGA
>DAIUEM010000191.1:0-4792 GCA_036845105.1 Actinomycetota bacterium
CGGCCGAGTGGGCCGGCGTCCGCCCGGAGGCCCTCGCGATCGACCCGGGCATCGGGTTCGGCAAGAACCTCGAGCACAACCTGGCGCTGATCCGTCGCATCGACGTCCTCGCGGACCTCGGGCGGCCGATCCTCGTCGGCCCCTCGAGGAAGCGGTTCATCGGCGCGATCCTCGACCTGCCCGAGGGTGAGCGCGTCGAGGGCACCGCGGGGGCCGTCGCGTGGCTCATCGGTCATGGCGCCCACATCGTGCGCGTCCACGACGTCCGGCAGATCGTCCGCGTCGCCCGCGTCGTCGACGCGATCGTGCGGGCCGAGGCGTGAACCGGGAGGACGTCCGGCGCTTCCGAGCCTCGGGCGGCGAGCTCGCGTACCTGGATCTCGGCGACGCCGAGGACCCCGCGGTCGTCCTGCTCCACGGCTTCCCGTCCTCGAGGTACCTGTGGCGCAACCTCGCCCCGCTGCTCGAGCCCTGGATGCGGGTGATCGTCGTCGACCTGCTCGGCGCCGGTGACTCGGATGCGCCGGCGGACGCGGATCTCGGGATCGCGGCGCAGGCCCGCGCCGTCCGTGAGCTGCTCGACGGGCTCGGCGTGACGGCGTTCGCGCCGGTCGGGCACGGGGTCGGCGGGGGCGTCGCCCAGCTCCTCGCGCTGGGGGGCGGAGCGGGGGCGCTCGTCTTGATCGACAGCGTCGTGTTCGACGCCTGGCCGAGCGCGTGGGTGCGCGACGCGCAGCAGCGGGTCTCGATCGGCGGCCGGATCGCGACGGCGCTCGTCGACGCGGCCTTCGAGGCGGGGGTGCGCAAGCCCGGACGGCTCACGGCCGACGACCTCGCCGAGTACCGCCGCCCGTTCGAGGGGGAGCGGGGAGACGCGGCCTTCGTCCGCTGGCTCCTCGCGCTCGACGGGGAGGGGCTCGCCGGTCGCGAAGCCGATCTCGAGCGCCTGGAGATCCCGGCGCTCGTCCTGTGGGGCGAGGACGACGTGTTCCACCCGCCGGCGCTCGCCGAGCGCGTCGGCGACGCCCTGCCGATGGCCTCGATCGCGCTGCTCCCGGGGTGCGGGCACTTCCTCCTGGAGGACGCGCCCGAGACCGTGGCCCCGCTCGTCTTCGAGTACCTGCGATCGCGCTACCTCGGCGCGCCGCACGCCCACGAGACCGGACCGGTCACGGTCGAGCTCGGCCTGCGACCGCCCGAGCCACCGGAGAAGGAGGAGACGTGAGCACGAGACTGTTCCTCACGGGCATCGGAGCGACGGGCCGGCACGGCGCGAAGCCTGGTGAGAAGGACCAGCCGCAGGACTTCGTCGTGGATCTCGACGTCGAGGTCGACGTCCGGGCCGATTCGCTCGACCAGACCGCCGACTATCGCGGGATCGTCGGGACGGCGCGCGAGACCGTCGAACGCACGTCGTTCGACCTCCTCGAGTCGCTCGCGGCCGAGGTCGCCCGGGCCGTGTCCGCGCTCGATGGCGTGCTCGCGGCGACCGCGATCGTGCACAAGCCGGCCGCCGCGCGCTCGAGCGACGTGCAGGGGGTCGCGGCGGCGTTCACCGTCGAGCGCTGAGCGGCCGCGCGATGGCGACGGCGTACCTGGGGCTCGGCGCGAACCTCGGGGACCGGCTCGCGAACCTCCAGTGGGCGGTCGACCTCCTCGCCGAGGTTCCGGGGCTGACCGTCGCCCGCTCCAGCCGCGTCTACGAGACCGAGCCCGTCGGCGGGCCCGACCAGCCCGACTACCTGAACGCCGTCGTCGAGGTCCGGACCGACCTCGCGCCGCACGCCCTGCTCGAGGCGTGCCTCGGGGTCGAGGCGCGGATGGGCAGGATCCGGTCCGAGCGCTGGGGCCCCCGCCCGATCGACGTCGACGTCCTCACGTACGACGACCGGACGATCGACGATCCCGACCTCGTCGTGCCGCACCCCCGGATGCACGAGCGCGGCTTCGTGCTGATCCCGCTCGCCGAGCTCACGGCCGATCCGACGCTGCCAGGCGGGCGACGGCTCGCGTCGCTGCGGCTCGCCCCGGGCGTGGTGCTCGGCGTGCGGGCGTTCGCGCCGCCGCTGCGGGTCCCCTGACGCGGGATACTCGGTCGCGATGGACGTCGCGGTGGTGGGCGCGGGACGGGTCGGGACGGCGATGGCCGTGCTGCTCGGCCGCGCGGGACACCGGATCCGTGCGGTCGCCGGCGGCGACGCGACACGGGACCGAGCGGCGCGGTACCTGCCCGGCGTGCCCGTGCTCCGGATCGAGGACACGGCGCGGTCGGCCCCGGTCGTGCTGCTCGGGACGGCCGACGCGGCGATCGAGCCCGTGTGCACGACGCTCGCCCGGGCGGGGGCGCTCGGGGCGGGGCAGACGGTCGCGCACCTGTCCGGCGCGACCGGGCTCGACGCCCTCGGCACGGCGGCGGCGGCGGGCGCGAGCGTCCTGTCCATCCACCCGCTGCAGACGTGCCCCGACGTCGAGGCGGCGCTCGTCCGGATCCCCGGTAGCGCGTTCGCCGTCACCGCCCGCGAGCCCGACGCGCTCGAGCTCGGGATGCGGCTCGCGACGGACGCGGGAGGGCGCCCCTTCCCGCTCGAGGACGCGATGAAGCCGCTGTATCACGCGGCGGCCGTGTTCGCCTCGAACTACCTCGTGACGATCAGCGCGCTCGCCGAGACGCTCGAGGAGGTGGCCGGCGTGCCCGACGCCCGGGCGGCGCTCGGGCCGCTCCAGCGCGCGACGCTGCAGAACGTCGAGGCGGTGGGCGCGGGGGCCGCGCTCACCGGCCCGGCCCTCCGGGGGGACGCCGGCACCGTCGAGGCCAATCTGTGGGCGCTCGCCGAGCACGCCCGCGAGGCCGTGCCGGCGTACGTCGCCCTCGCCGACCTCGCGCTCGAGCTCGCGAGCGCGTCGGGTCGACTCCCGGCGCAGGGGCGGATCGCCGTCGAGGAGGTGCTCGCCCGGTGGAGGTGATCCGGACCCTGGCCGGGACGCTCGCGGCGTGCGAGACCGCGAGGCGGGGGGGTCGGACCGTCGGTCTCGTCCCGACGATGGGCTCCTTCCACGCGGGACACGCGTCCCTCATGCGCCGCGCGCGGGACGAGTGCGACACGGTCGTGGTCTCGGTCTTCGTGAACCCGACGCAGTTCGACGACGCCGCGGACCTCGCCGCCTACCCGAGGGACGAGGAGCGTGACCTCGGAGAGGCGGAGACGCTCGGCGTGGACGTGGCGTTCGTGCCGAGCGTCGAGGAGATGTACCCGGCCGGCGATCCTTCCGTCACCGTGGACCCGGGCCCGCTCGGCGACCGCCTGGAGGGCGCGAGCCGCCCGGGCCATCTCCGCGGCGTGGCCACGGTCGTCGCGAAGCTGTTCCACGCCGTGGGCCGAGCCCGCGCGTACTTCGGCGAGAAGGACGCCCAGCAGCTCGCGGTCGTACGGGCGATGGTGCGCGACCTGTCCTTCCCGGTCGACGTCGTGGCGTGCCCGACCGTGCGCGAGCCCGACGGGCTGGCGATGTCGTCCCGCAACCGCCGCCTCGCGCCCGAGCACCGCGAGGCCGCCGGCTGCCTGTTCCTCGCCCTGACCGAGGCGGCCGAGCGCGCGAGGGCCGGCGAGCGGGAGGCCGCGACGCTCGTGGCGGTGATGGCGCGAGAGGTGGGTGCCACGCCCGAGGCCCGGCTGGACTACGCCGCGGTCGTCGACGAGGAGACGTTCGCCGACGTCCGGACGATCGAGCGCCCGGCCCGGGCCCTCGTCGCCGCGCGGTTCGGCGAGGTCCGTCTCATCGACAACCTGCTGCTGCCCACGCCCTGAGCGGCGTGTCGGGCCGCGCTCCCGTGTGCCACGATGGGCGCCGTGCTGCTCGCGACGAACGTCGGGAACACGAACACCAGCCTGGGGGTCTTCCGGGGCGACGAGCTCGCGCACCACTGGCGGCTGTCGAGCTCGACCCGCCGGACCGCCGACGAGCTTGCGGTCGTGTTCGGCGCGCTCCTCGAGGAGGCGGGCCTTTCCTTCACGAACCAGATCACCGGGGTCGTGATCGCGTCGGTCGTGCCGAGCGCGACGAGCGCCCTGCGCGAGATGGTCCACCGGTACTTCAACTTCCCGCCGGTCGTCGTCGAGCCCGGGACGCGCACCGGCATCCCGATCCTCACCGACAACCCTCGGGAGGTGGGCGCCGACCGCATCGTGAACGCCCTCGCGGCGTACCACCGCTACGGCGGCCCGGTCATCGTGGTCGACTTCGGGACCGCGACCACGTACGACGTGGTCTCGGGCGAGGGCGAGTTCCTCGGCGGCGTGATCGCCCCCGGGATCCAGATCTCGAACTCGGCCCTGTCCGCCTCGACCGCTCGACTGCCCCAGGTCGAGCTCAACGCTCCGAAGACCGTCATCGGCCGGAACACCGTCGAGTCGATCCAGTCGGCGCTGATCTACGGGACGGCGGCCGAGGCCGACGGCATCGTGGACCGGATCCGCAAGGAGCTCGGCGGCCACACCACCGTCGTGGCCACGGGCGGCCTCGCGCCGCTGCTGGTGCCGCACTGCGAGACGGTCGACCACCACGACGAGTGGCTCACGCTCGAGGGTCTGCGCCTGGTGTTCGAGCGCAACGTCGGGGTCGACCATGACTGAGACCCCGCCCGATCCTGCTTCCGATGCGGTCGGGGACGCGCGCGGCCGGGAGCGCGAGGTCCTGCTCGCCCGGCGCGAGAGCCTCGAGCGGCTCCGGGCCAAGGGGATCGAGCCGTACGCGTGGGGCTTCGACCCGGACGCCCACGCCGCCGACGTGCGCG
>DAIUEM010000192.1:0-4744 GCA_036845105.1 Actinomycetota bacterium
TCTGCGAGCGGGCGGGGTCCACGCGGTAGAAGCGCTCGAACAGCCGCGGCAGGTGCTCGGGCGCGATGCCCGGACCCGTGTCGGCCACGTGGACGTCGACGGCGCCGTCGTGGCGCTCGGCCCAGACGGTGACCCTGCCGCCCTCGGGCGTGAACCGCACGGCGTTGTCGAGCAGGTTGAAGAGGACCTGGTGGATCCGTTCGCGGTCCGCGAGGACCGGCGGCAGGTCCTCGGCCAGCCGGCGCTCGAGCGCCACGCCCCGGTCGGCGCGGGACACCTCGATCTCCGACAGGACCTCCGAGACGAGCGGGGCGAGCGCCAGCTCCTCGCGCTGCAGGGGCAGGTCCCCCGACTCCAGCCGCGAGAGCTCGAGCAGCTGGTCGACGAGCCGACCGAGCCGGTCCGACTGCACGAGCATGACCTGCAGGGTCTCCGGATCCGGGCGCTCCACCCCGTCGAGCAGGTTCTCGAGGTGGGCGCGGAGCGCCGAGATCGGCGTCTTGAGCTCGTGGCTCACGTTGGCCACGAGGTCGCGGCGCAGCCGCTCCAACTGCTCGAGCTCCTCGCTCATCCGGTTGAACGCGTGCGCGAGCTGGCCGACCTCGTCGACCGAGGCCGTCCGCACGCGGGCGCGGTAGTCGCCGGTCTCCATCCGCCGGGCCGCCTGCGCCATGTCGCGCAGCGGCTGGGTCATGCCGCGCGCGACCCATCGGGCGATCACGAGGGCGATCCCGGCGCCGAGCGCCCCGGCCAGCAGCAGCTCCCACCAGTGGTCGCGGATCGCGAACACGCGGAACCCGAGGCCGAGGATCACGTAGACGAGGGCGATCGTCAGCCCGACCGCGAACACGATGATCGTCGCGAACTTCGCGCGGATCGTCGGCAGCCGCTGGAGGAACGTCACGTCAGGACTCCCCGTCCTCGCGGAACGCGTAGCCCACGCCGTGCACGGTCCGGATGAACCCGCCGTCCGTTCCGTCCTCGCCGAGCTTGCGCCGGATCCTCGCGACGTGGGAGTCGACGACCCGTCCTCCGGCGTAGTCGCGGTAGCCCCAGATGCGATCCATGAGCTGCTCGCGCGTGAACACCACGCCCGGCTCCTGCGCCAGCGTGAGCAGGATCTCGAACTCGAGCGGGGTGAGGGCGATCTCCTCGCCCTCGACGCTGGCCCGATGACGGTGCGCGTCGATCGTGAGCCCTCGGCGGCGGAGCGGCTCGGAGGCGGCGCTCTCCATCGCGGCCGCCCGCTCTACCCGCCGCAGGATCGCGCGGACCCGCACCGCGAGCTCGCGCAGGCTGAAGGGCTTCGTGAGGTAGTCGTCGGCGCCGACCGCGAACCCCGCGACCTTGTCCGACTCCTCCGTGCGCGCGGTGAGCATGAGCACCGGGACCCAGCGATCGCGCTGGATGATCTTGCAGACCTCGAGCCCGTCCATCCCCGGCAGCATGAGGTCGAGCACGACCAGGTCGGGATGCACCTCGTCGCAGATCCTGATCGCCTCGGGACCGTCGGCCGCCACCAGGACCCCGTAGCCCTCGCTCTGCAGCCTGGCCCGGACGGCCTCGGCGATCGCCTCCTCGTCGTCCACGACGAGCACCGTCGATCGGCTCACGGGCCCCATCGTATCCACAGGTCGTGGCCGCCTTTCGGCCGCCGTGTTGAGAAGTTGTGGCGGCGCTACGGGCCGAGCGGGATCGGTTTGACGATGTCGAGGTAGACGAACGACACCGTGAGCACGATGAAGAACGCGGCCACCGCCAGCGACACCGGGATCACCTTGCGCATGTCCACGGCCCGGCCCCGCACCTTCTCGATCGCGAGCACCGCCAGGTGACCGCCGTCGAAGGGCGGCAGCGGGAGCAGGTTCAGGAACCCGATGACGACGTTCACGAACGCGAACAGCGCGAGCAGGTCCGCCGGGTTCCCCGCTGAGGCCGTCTGGCCGGCCGCCTGGCCGATCGCGACGACGCTCCCCGCGTCCGTCGGTTCGCGCTCCGCGTCGGTGAACATGAGCTCGGCGACGCGCCCGATGCCCTCGGGGCCGAAGACGGCGCCCAGGTTCCCGGCGATGTCGCCCACGGACCGCCACACGAGGCTCGCGCCGCCCGTGACGGATGCGATCACCCCGCGCTCCTCCCGCGCCCAGTCCAGGAACACGCCGATCCGCCCGACCTGCTCCCCGCCGTCCGTCGCCAGCACGGGTGCGATCGTCACCGTGAACCGTTCGCCGTCGCGTTCGATGACGAACTCGATGGGCTCGCCGACGTGCTCGCGCGTATACGCGACCACCTCCTCGTCCAGTGGGTCGTCGATGCCGCCGATGCCGACGATCCGGTCGCCCGACCGCAGGCCCGCCACCGACGCCGGCGACGGCTCCTCGCCGAGGGTCGGCGCCACCTCGGCGACGATCGGACTGTTCGCCACCTGCTCCCCGACGATGCCGAGCCACAGCGCGAACAGGACGAGCGCCAGGACGAAGTGCGTCGCCGGGCCGGCCACGATCACGAGCGCCCGCTGCCAGATCGGCTTCGCTCCGTACGTGCGGGGCAGGTCTTCCGGCTCGACCGTCTCGTACGGGTTCATCCCGGCGATCTTCACGTAGCCGCCCGCCGGGATCCATTTCAGCCCGTACTCGGTCTCGCCCCGCCGGATCGACCAGATCCGCCGGCCGAAGCCGACGAAGAACTCGGTCACCTTGATGCCGAAGGCCTTCGCCACGCCGAAGTGCGCGAGCTCGTGGACGACGATGACCGCGATGAGGGCCGCGATGAGCCCGACGATGCCGAGGGTCCCGTCCATCAGCGGGCTCCGGTCACCGAGCCTCGATGAGCTCGGCCGCCCGATGGCGGGCCCAGCCGTCGGCTCGCTCCAGGCTCACCACGGAGACGACGGACGAGGGCGCCTCGTGCTCGTCGACCACCCCGGTGACGATCTCGACGATGCGCGTGAGAGGGATCTTGCCCTCGAGGAACGCCATCACCGCCACCTCGTTCGCGGCGCTCATCACGGCCGGGAAGGTGAGCCCGAGCTCGCCCACCCGGTACGCGAGGTCGATCGCGGGGAACGCCTCACGGTCGACGGGCTCGAACGTCAGCGAGCGGTCGGTCAGCGGCACCGACGCGACACCCGTCGGGAGCCGCTCCGGCCAGCCGAGCGCGAGCTGGATCGGCAGCTTCATGTCCGGGATCGCGAGCTGGGCCGACATCGACCCGTCGCGGAACTCGGCGATCGCATGCACGAGGCCCTCGGGGTGGATCACGACGTGGATCTGCGAGTAGTCGATCCCGAACAGGTAGTGCGCCTCGATGACCTCGAGGCCCTTGTTCATGAGCGTGGCCGAATCGATCGTGATCTTCGGCCCCATCTGCCAGACCGGGTGCGCGAGGGCCTCCTTCACCGATGCCTTCGCGAGCTCGGCGTGCGACCACCCGCGGAACGGACCTCCCGAGCCGGTCAGGATCACGCGCTTCAGGTCCTCGCGTCGCTCGCCCCGCAGGCACTGCGCGAGCGCTGCGTGCTCCGAGTCCACCGGGATCAGGCGCTCGGGCTCGCCCTTGATGAGGTCGAGCACGAGCTCGCCACCGATGACCAGGCTCTCCTTGTTCGCGAGAGCGAGCGTCTTGCCGGCCTGCAGCGCCGCGAGCGTCGGGGCCAGGCCCGCGGAACCGACGAGCGCGTTCAGCACCAGGTCGGCCTCCGCGTCGCGCGCGAGGGTCTCGGCCGCCTCGGGGCCGACGAGCAGCTCGACGCCCCGGATCCCGGACAGCTTCTCCTTCAGGTCGCGTGCGGCGTCCCCGTCGGCGATCGCGACGAAGGGGGGCAGGAACTCGCGGATCTGGCCGACCAGCAGCTCCTGGTTCGTGCCTGCGGAGAGCCCGACGACCTTGAACCGGTCGGGGTTCCGCCGCACGACGTCCAGGGCCTGCGTGCCGACAGACCCGGTCGACCCGAGGATCACGAGCGTGCGCATCGAAGGAAGATTACCCCGGGTACCGACGAAACCACGCATCGGATGTCGAGCGCGGCTCAGGCCAGCACGAGGCGGAGGTACAGGAACGCCGCCGGCAGCACGAACAGCATCCCGTCGATCCGGTCCAGGACGCCGCCATGTCCCGGCAGGATGCTGCCCATGTCCTTGATGCCGAGATCGCGCTTGACCAGGGACTCCGCGAGGTCCCCGAGCGGCGCGAAGACCGCCACCACGAGGGCGAGGCCGACGGCCCGCGGGATCGTGTCGAGCAGGTCGACCGCCGGCGCGACGACGCCGACCGCGACCGCGACGACGACGAGCGAGGCCCCGATCGCCCCCTCCCACGACTTCTTCGGCGACACGGTCGGGGCGAGCGGTCGGCTGCCCCAGAAGTACCCGACGGCGAACGCCGACGCGTCGTAGGCCACCGTGAGTCCCAGGATCGCGACCACGAGGCCCGACCCCTCGTCGAGGGAGAGCGTCGCGAGGACGTAGCCGGCGAAGAGCGGGATCCACGCGATCCCGAGCACGGTGAGGCCGACGTTCGAGACGACGTTCCTCCGGTGGGTGGCCGGCACCGTCATGTACCAGAGGAACGACGCCATGGCGCCGAGCGCCGTCATCGCGAGCATCGCCGGCTCGCCGTGGAAGTACCCCGCCGCGAGCACGAGCGCGCCCGTCACCAGGCCGAGCGCGGTGGCCGGCTGGTAGTGCCGCTTCTGCAGCGCGAAGTAGAACTCCCCCTGGGCGATCAGGATCACGGCACCGGCGAG
>DAIUEM010000193.1:0-4738 GCA_036845105.1 Actinomycetota bacterium
TGTCGGAGAGACCGGAGCCGAGCGACGTCTTCAAGGCCCTCGCCGATCCGACGCGGCGGGACCTGCTCGACGCGCTCCGCTCTGGGCCGAGGACCACGGGGGAGCTGTGCCGGATGCACCCGGAGATGACACGCTTCGGCGTGATGGCGCACCTGAAGGTGCTCGAGACAGCCGGCCTCGTCGTCGTCGCCCGCGAGGGCCGCACCCGGCACAACCACCTGAACCCGGTCCCGATCCGGCAGATCTACGAGCGGTGGGTCCGTCCGTTCGCCGAGGCTCCCGCGCTCGAGCTCACGCGGCTGGAGCGCGCGATCGGCGCCGGGCGACCCAGGAAGGGAGGGACCCGTGGATGACGACGTGAAGACCCCGGTGGCGCTCGAGGCGGTGGCCGAGATCCGGATCGACGCTCCGGTCGACCGGATCTGGCGTTCGCTGACCGAGGACATCGGCTCGTGGTGGCCGCACAGCTTCAGCGACGACCCGAAGATCTCGATCGAGCCGTGGATCGGCGGGCGCTTCTACGAGGAGTTCGGCGACACGGGCGGCGGCGCGCTGTACGCGCTCGTCACGTACGTCGAGCCCGGGGTCATGCTCACGGTGAGCGGTCCCATGGGGATGCGAGGCGCGCGGCTGTACGTGAAGACCTACGAGCTGGAGGCCGAAGGCTCGTCGACGCGGGTCCGGACGGTCGCCTCGATGCTCGGCGACATGCCGCCGGAGCTGCGGGACCGCTACCGGGAGGGTGGCGTCGAGGTGCTGGAGAGCCTCAAGCGGCACGTGGAGCGTTCGCCGTAACGTCGGGTGGCGCATCGAGCTCTCCTCCGTCATGCTCTGCCGACGGTCGGACGGGCCGACCGGTGACAGGGGGAGCCGATGGCAATCAAGCTCCGGTACCGCTCGCCGAGCGGTGAGACCCGCATGTGGTCGCTGGTCGAGATCGCGCAGGGCAGGCCGCTCGACCGCCCGCTCCACCCGATGCTCGTCCACTTCCCGATCGCGTTCACGTACGGCGCGCTCGGGCTTGACGTCCTCTCGCGCCTCGGCCGGTTCCCGGCCGCGCCGATCGCCGCGACGTGGCTCCTCGTCGGCGCGATCCTCGGCTACGCGGGCGCGGCGCTGGTCGGGTTCGCCGACCGATCGGGGATGGAGCCGGGTGTGAAGATCCGCCGGATCGCGACCCGGCACGCGCTCGTCCAGATCGTGGCAGCGATCCTCGTCGTGGTGAACCTCGCGGTCCGCTGGTCCGACCGGCACGCGGACGAGTCCGAGGTCCTGTGGATCGTCCTCGGCGCGGTCGCCGCGGTCGTCGTGGGCATCGGCGCCGACATCGGCGGCCGCATGGTCTACGCGATGGGCTGGCGGCCGAGTCGCGACTAGGTACGCTCGGGTCGACGCCCCAGCGGGCCGCTCACGCCGGGGAGCTGGGACCGAGGACGTCCGTCAGGTCCACCTCCTCGAACGGTGCCGTGCACGGGTTGCCGAGGGCGACCCACATCCTTTGCGCCTCCAGGTCGCAGACCATCGAGAACAGGACGGCGTCGGACTCCTCGCCGACCTCGGGGTCGGCGTGCAGGCAGATCCGCTCGGAGCCGTCGGCGTGGTCGGCGAGGACGGCCATGACGTCCTCCGGCGTGGTCGGCGTGCGCTCCGCGAGGAGCGCTCGGAGGCGCCGGAGCCGGCCCTCGCTGCCGGGCGACGGCGCGTCGCCGGTCGTCGCGAGGTCGGGGTCGAGGTAGTGGTTCGTGTGGCCACCCGGGCCGTCCACGATCGCGGCCCGCGTGCCGGTCGTCTCGACCGTGAAGGCGTCGCCGCCGCGGAACGCGTAGCCGTACGCGTACCCGCCCGAGCGCGGGCTCAGCGAGGATCGCCGCAGCGCGTCCTCGCGCCCGTTCGCCTCGAGCGCATAGCGCGAGACCAGCACGCGCGGGACGCCGACGCCGTCGTCCGAGGCGGTGAGCGACATCACCGCCAGCGCGCCCCCGGCCGAGCTCATCCCGACCGCGGGGCGCCACGTCGCGACGGTCGGCGAGACGATCGCGACGCCGTCGTCGTTCGGGATCTCGATCACGACACCGGCGCACCCGGCGTCCCCCGCGAGCCACTGCTCGTCGTGCCCGAGGAGCGTGACCCCGGGCGCGACGACGCTGAACGCGGTGCACCGCTCGACCGCGGCTCGGGCCGTTTCGTCGGGCTCGAGCATCAGCGGGTCGAGCTCCTCGAACGCGTTCGGCGCGAACAGGTCGAGGAACGGGACGTCGGCGCCCTCCGCGGTACCGCGGATCGCCTCGACCTCCTGCGGCAGCACGTCCTCGGCCGCTGCAACGAACGGGCGGAGGGTCTCCTCCAGCCGAGCGCGATCGAAGCCACGGCGCTCGAAGTACCTGCGGTAGAAGGCGAGCGAGCGGTGGATCTCGTCGGCGAGCGCCGAGCCGATCTGCCGGCCCCGGTCCCTCGGCTCGCCCTTGGCGACGACGACCTTCACGGCGGTCGAGCCTAACAGCCGAGTCGCCCCTGTCTTCAGGAGCCGCGAGAGCCCGGGAACGGCATGGGTCGCCCTTGCTCGGAACCTTCGAGCGCGTCCCCGCGCGAGCGATCCACCGACACGATCCCGACTCGAACCGCCCCTGGGGAGCATGAGGGTCGTTGACCGGGCGCGCCCATGGGTGCCAGGATTCGCGGCCATGGACGAGACCGGCACGCTCCGGAGCAGGTTCCTCCCGTGGCGCGTGGTCGGCCAGACCGGCCTCATCGTGCTCGGCATCCTCGCGGCGAAGCTCGTCATCTCGGCGCTGGAGCTCGAGTTCATCAGCATCAGCCCGCTGTTCACGAGCGTGCTCGCCGGGGGCGTGTTCGTGCTGGGCCTGATCGTGGCCGGGACCCTGGCCGACTACAAGGAGGCCGAGCGCGTCCCGGCCGAGCTCACCGCCGCGCTCACGAACATCCACGACGACTGCGCGGCCTTCAAGCAGGCCTTCCCCGATCTCGAGCTCGGTCGCCTCGAGGACACGCTCGTGCGCATCGTGCGCGCCTTCAACCAGGACCTGGGAGATCCCCGATCCACCGCGACCCTGGACGCGATCGATGACCTCAACACGTCCTTCCTGGAGATGGACCGGATCGGGGTCCCCGCCACGTACACGTCTCGGCTGCGGAACGAGCAGGGAGCTCTGCGGCGCAGCGTCCTGCGCGTGTACCACGTGCAGCGGACCGAGTTCCTGCCCTCGGCCTACCTGCTGATCCAGGCGATCGTGGCGATCATCATCACCGTGCTTGCCTTCATGGAGATCGAGCCGGCGTACGAGGCGGTCATCATCCTGGGCTTCATCTCGTTCTTCTTCATCTCGCTGCTCCGGCTGCTCCGACTCATGGACCGTCCGTTCCATGTGGAGGAGCGCACGAAGGACGACGTCAGTCTGTTCCTGCTCCGCCGGTTCGTCGATCGGCTGGAGCGCTCGCGCGCCTGAGGCGGACGCTTCTCCGGCTCCGCCGAACGCGTTGGGCGTCGGGGGCGCGGCGAGCGGAGCGACCAGGCGCGATGGGGAGGTTGCCCTACGCCTCCGGCATCGCGACGACGTCGAACCCTTCCTGGCGGGCGGCCGATGCGAGCCGTCCATCGAGCGAGAGGAAGCGGTGCTCTCTAGGGCGACCCCGGGCCCAGGTGAGCGCCGCTGCGAGCTGGAACGAGTCCGCCGCTCGCAGCGGATGACGGAGCACCGCGTCCCCCGCCCGATCCCGAACTTCGTCGGAGGGCAGGATCTCGTTCCATCGTTCGCCCAGGTCTGCCAGTGCACGTCGGGCCAGATCCACGTCTTCGGGGGCGATCGCGCGCGCCCGCTCGGAACGGCCGAGCGCGGAGAGGACCTCGACGGGCGTGCCCCACCAGACGATAATGTCCGGATCCTCGCGGAGAAGCCCTCGGGCCCCTTCCGGTCCTTCCTCGGCGAGGGTGAGGGGGACGATCGCCGAGGAGTCCCAGAAGATCACTAGCGTGCCTCGCGGCGCTCCCGGAGGAGGGAGTCGAGGACGGCGCCATGCGGGTCTGCGCCGCGAGGAAGCCCCCAGAAGCCCTTGTCGAGTGGCCGTTCCGCGCGCCGGGCGAGCCCCGACTCCACGAGGGCGTCCAGATCGGCCTCTTGCGACTCCGAGCGTCGGACCGCGGAGAGCACGGCGACGGCGCGGCCGCGTTCGGTCACGATCACCTCCTCGCCGCCCTTCACGCGGCGGATGTGCTCGGACAGCCGAGCCTTGAGCGCAGTCACCGAGACCTTGACCATATAAGTCACTCTATCATGACCTCTATGGTCAGCTACTCGGGTTACTCTCGCTGTCCTCGACCCTCAGCCGACCAGACCGCGCGGACGCCCCGTGCCGCGTCCCGGTCGTCAAGCTCAGCCAGCTTCACCTCGATCCGAGCAGCCACGAGGAACGGCGTCCACAGTGACATGCCCACCAGGAAGCCGATGCCAGCACAGACCATCTCCATGCACGGAACGTAGCACCGAGGTCTGACAGGCCGAGTCGCGAGACCCTCGCGGGCGAGCGTTGTCGAAGTCGTATCGGGTTCGACTACTCGAGGTAGCCAAGTCCTCGGAGATGCTCCTCCATCTCGTCGGCCTCGGTGTCGCTCACGGTTGCGTCGGTATCGATCGGCCCCGTGAGGCCGGGGATCGTGACCGCCTGCGGCTCGGCCTGCTTCACCTCGGCCGAGCCCACGAGCTCGTGCAGCACGCGGCCCGTG
>DAIUEM010000194.1:0-4734 GCA_036845105.1 Actinomycetota bacterium
GGCCAGGACCGGGATCGGGATCGATATCGGATCCACCGCGGTCCGCGTGGCGGAGGTCGTCCCGGGCGATGTCCCCGTCGTGCTGCGCGTCGCCCAGCTCCCGCTCCCGCCCGGAGCGGTCGAGAACGGCGAGATCCGTCAGCCGGAGCTGGTGTCGGAGACGCTGCGCGAGCTCTGGAGCAAGGCGGGCGTGAAGGGGCGCCAGGTGCACCTGGGCGTCGGCAACCAGCGGGTCGTGGTCCGTGAGGTCTCCCTGCCCTGGCTCCCCGAGAAGGAGCTGCGCGCGTCCCTCGGCTTCCAGGTCCAGGAGTTCATCCCGATGGCCGCCGACGAGGCCGTCCTGGACTTCGACCCCCTCGGCGAGACCGAGCAGGGTGGCCGCAAGATGCTGCGGATCCTGCTCGTGGCCGCGCACAAGCCGATGGTCTCGACGCTGGTCGAGGCGGTGACCGGGGCGAAGCTCGATCCGGTCGGGATCGACCTCACGCCGTTCGCGATCGTGCGCTCCGTGGGTACGCCCGACGAGGGCCTGGACCTCGAGCGCACGGGCGACGAGGCCATCGTGGACGTGGGTGCGCACGTGACCGCGATCTGCGTGCACGACCGCGGGATCACCCGGTTCGTCCGGATCCTGCCCTCGGGCGGGCGCGACGTGACGCTCACGATCTCGCGGGGGCTAGGCGTGGACGAGGACGTCGCCGAGCAGCTGAAGCGCGGTCAGGAGGTAGAGGACGGCCCCAGCCTCGAGGACGTGCGGCGCGTCGCCGTCAACCGCGCCGGCAGCTTCGTCGACGAGGTGCGCTCCTCGCTCGAGTTCTACGCCGCCCAGGTTCCCGGGGCGCGCATCGCGCGCGTGCTCGTCGTGGGCGGCGGTTCCAAGCTCGAGGGCTTCCTCGAGGTGTTCCAGGAGCGGATCCCGGTCCCCGTCGAACGCGGGCACCTGTTCCAGCGCGTGAAGTCGGAGCTCGACATGTCCCCCGAGGCGGCGGCGGAGGCCGAGCCGGTGCTCGGCGTCGCCGTCGGCCTTGCGATCCCCGACCGGAGGCGTCCGTGAGCAAGGTCAACCTCCTTCCCCCCGAGCTCCGCCAGAAGCAGGCGGAGCGTCGGACGACGACCCTCGTCTCGGCGATCGGCGCTGCGGTGATCACGCTGATCCTCGTCTTCTTCTTCTTCCAGGGCATGCAGCTGTCCTCGGCCAGGGACGAGCTTGCCGAGCAGCAGGCGACGAACGCCGAGCTCTCGGCGCAGATCGCGGAGCTGCAGCCGTTCGCGGTCCTGCAGCAGGAGCTCGCGGCCAAGCAGCAGCTCGTCGACACGCTGTACCTGAACGAGGTCTCGTGGGCGGGCGTGCTCCTCGACGTCTCGCGCGTGATCCCCGATGACTCGTACCTCACGAACCTCACGGGGCAGATCACGGCGCCGACGGGCACCCAGGTGGGCGCCGTGCCGGTCGAGGGCGGGACGACGACGCTGATCGGCAACGTGACGTTCTCGGGCGTCGCCCGCGAGACGCAGACGATCGCGAGCTGGCTGACGCGGCTCGAGCAGATCCGCGGGTGGGTGAACCCGTGGGTCAACAACGCGCAGGAGAACGCCGAGTTCTCCCGGATCTACACCTTCGACGGCGGGATCGACCTCACGCCCGACGCGGCCACGGAGCGGGGTCGCGGGGAAGGGAGGCGGACATGAGGGCGGCGCGAGGACCGCTCATCGCGGGCATCGCGGCCGGCGTGGTCGCGCTCCTGCTGATCGTGCTGCTCGTGCTGCCGAAGATGAACCAGGTGGGCGAGACGCGGGACGAGCTCACGGCCGCGGAGCAGCAGGAGGTCTCGCTGCAGACCGAGCTCCGGTCGCTGCAGGACGCTCAGGCCCAGGCGCCGCAGACCGAGCAGGAGATCCAGGTGCTCGAGGACCAGGTCCCGACGACGGTCGACCTGCCCGGCCTGTTCCGACTGCTCCAGGGCGCGGCGGACCAGGCGGCGGTGGACTTCTTCCAGTTCTCGCCGGGCACGCCGGCGGCCGATCCCACCGGCGCCTTCTCGGTCGTCGCGAGCCAGATCGTCGTCACCGGCTCGTACTTCACCCTGCAGGACTTCCTGTTCAACCTGGAGTCGCTCCCGAGAGCCGCGAAGGTCATGAGCGTGGGGATCTCGCCCACCGCGGCCACGACGGGGACGACCGTCGTGTCGACGACGAGCGGACGGCTGCAGATGCAGCTCGCGGTCGAGTTCTACACGACCGACTCGAGCGCCGGACCCGGCTCGGTGCCGGGCCCGACCGAGGGCGTGGTCACCGTCCAGGCCGCGTCCGTCCAGACCGACACCGCGACCGAGCCCGGAGCGTAGGCGATGACCCTCACCGAGCGCGACAAGAAGATGCTGATCGCCCTCGGCGTGGTCGCCGCGCTCGCGGTGATCTACCTGTTCTTCTTCGTGCTGGGGGGCGACGGCGACAGCGGGGAGACGGCCGAGCCGCTCCCGACCGACACGGCCGCCCCGACGATCAGCCCGAGCCCCACGGAGACGCCCCGCCCAACCTCGCCGCCCATCGATCTCGTCGGCGACCGGGATCCGTTCTCGATCCCACCCGGTCTGTCGCCGAGCCCGACGGGCGGCGGGGTCGGCCCCACCGGCACGACGACGCCACCGACGGGTGGCACGACGACGACGCCACCGTTCACCACGACGCCGCCACGACCGCACCGCCCACGACGCCGCCGACGAGCCCGCCGCCCACCATGCCAGACGACCAGATCACGATCGGCGGTCACGACGTGCGCCTCCTGACCGTGTTCCGTCACGGGAAGCGGGTCCAGGTGGAGGTCGACGGGCACGTGTACACGGTCGAGGAGGGCGCGATCTTCGACGACAGCTTCAAGCTGGTGCGGATCCTCGACGATCGGTGCGCGCGCTTCCTGTTCGGCGACCAGAGCTTCGAGCTCTGCGCCCAGCAGAAGAAGTAGCGACGGTCACCGGCGAACCGCGCTCGGGGGGAGCGGTCGCCGGTCGTGAGGGCGGTCCCGCGACGCGGGGCCGCCCTCCTCCAAGCCCCGGGTCCCGGGAGGCTCGGACGCCGCCCCGTGCCGGCCCAGCGCGGCCGGGCCGGCACGGGGCTCACCTATGATGAGGGCCATGCTGCGCCAGCTCACCGCCGGCGAGTCCCACGGCAAGGCCCTGGTCGCGATCCTCGAGGGGCTGCCGGCGGGCGTGCCGATCGCCCCGAAGGAGCTTGCGGGGGAGCTGGCCCGACGGAGGCACGGCCACGGTCGCAGCGGCCGCCAGCGGATGGAATCCGACGCGTTCGAGATCGTCTCGGGCGTGCGCCACGGACGGACGCTCGGCAGCCCGATCGGCGTGCGGATCGCGAACGTCGAGTGGGAGACGAAGTACCGCGACCTGATGGGCGTCGAGGGGGAGCTCGACCCGTCGGACAGGCTCACGCGCCCTCGGCCGGGGCACGCGGATCTGGCGGGCGCCCTGAAGTACGGGTTCGACGACGTGCGGAACGTGCTCGAGCGCGCGAGTGCCCGGGAGACGGCCGCGCGGGTGGCGCTCGGGTGCTTCTGCAAGGCGTTCCTCGCCGAGCTCGGGATCCACGTGGTCTCGCACGTCGTGCGGATCGGGCGCGCCGCCACGCGCTCGGCCCGGGTGCCCGGGCCCGGGGACATGGACGTCGTCGACGCGTCGCCGGTCCGGGCGTTCGACCGGACCGCCGGTGCGCGCATGGTGGCCGAGATCGACGCGGTCCGGAAGGCGCGTGACACGCTCGGCGGCGTGTTCGAGGTGCTGGCGTACGGGTGTCCGCCCGGGCTCGGGTCGTACGTCCAGGCCGATCGCAAGCTCGACGCACGCCTCGCGCTCGCCCTCATGAGCATCCAGTCCGTGAAGGGCGTCGAGGTCGGGGACGGGTTCGCGACCGCCGCGCGCCCGGGGTCCCGAGCGCACGACGGCATCGTGCGGCGGGCGGGTCGACTGACGCGCACGAGCGCCCGCGCCGGCGGCATCGAGGGCGGCACGAGCACCGGCCAGCCGATCCGCGTGCGCGCCGCGATGAAGCCGTTCTCGACCGTGCCGAGGCCTCTCGAGACCGTCGACCTGGCCACCGGGGAGGCGGCGGTCGCGATCAAGCAGCGGACCGACGTCTGCGCGGTGCCGGCCGGGGGCGTCGTCGGCGAGGCGGCGGTGGCGTTCGTGCTCGCGGACGCCGTGCTCGAGAAGTTCGGCGGCGACTCCCTCCCCGAGACGCAGCGCAACCTGCGGGCGTACGTCGAGGGCCTGCCGTGATCGTCTACCTCGTCGGGATGCCGGGCTCGGGCAAGTCCACCGTCGGTCCGGAGCTCGCGCGGCTGCTCGGCGTGCCGTTCGTGGAGCTCGACGCCGCGATCGAGGCGGCGGCCGGCGCGTCGGTGCGCCAGATCTTCGAGGACGATGGCGAGACCCGCTTCCGCGAGCTCGAGGCGGCCGCGCTGCACGAGACCGGGACGCTCGACCCCTCGGTCGTCTCGTGCGGCGGCGGCGTGGTGCTCGAGCCGGCGAACCGGGTCACGCTCCGTGCCACGGGCGAGGTCGTGTTCCTGTCGGTCCCGCTGGAGGTCCTGCACGAGCGCGTCGAGCCCTCGGAGGACCGTCCGCTGATCCGCCAGCGCGAGGACCTCGAGCGGCTGTTCCGCGAGCGCGAGCCGCTGTACCGGGAGTTCGCGGCGCACGTCGTCGACGCGTCCGGCACCCCCGAGGA
>DAIUEM010000195.1:0-4711 GCA_036845105.1 Actinomycetota bacterium
CGGAGCGTGAGGCCGAAGCCCTCCTCGCCCGTCCCGCCGATCACTGAGATGTCCATGGCCGGCAAGCGTAGCCGAACGCAACGGCCCGGCCGGGTCCACCCGGCCGGGCCGCCACGGGACGTTCGGGTGTTACTTGACGCCCACCTGCACCTTCACGACGGCGAAGTCGTAGCCCGCGACGCCGTTGCCCCAGGCGTACACCTGGTACGCGGTGCCCTTGCGGAGCTTGAGGACGTCGGGCCCGATGACCGGCTCGTAGTCGTCCGGCAGCGAGACCCAGGTCGCGTACACGCCCGTCGGGACCTTCATCGTGGCCGAGGCCCCGTTCGGGACGTCCTGCAGCAGGACCGAGCCGTTCGCCCACACGTCGACCTCGGGCGCGGCGGCCGTGTGGCGCACGGTCAGTCGCGCGGTGGCCTTCGGGAGCGCCTTCACGTTGTTCCTGAACAGCGCGAGCGTGGGCGCGCCGCCCTCGTTCAGGTGCGCGACGGCCGTGTAGTCCTTGCCGCCCATCAGCTCGACGTCGTTCGCCGAGAGGATCGCGGGGTCGCCGCAGTCGTCGGCCTCGGCGACGATCTTCAGGTCGTACGTGCCCGCGTCGAGCGCGACACCGGTGACGACCTCGCCGGGGTTGAAGTCCGGGATGGCCTCGCCCCCGTTCACGCACACGTTCACGTCGACGCCGGGGATCCCGTGCACGACGTTGAGCTTGGCCTTCGAGGCCGCGCCGGCCGTCCCGACGCCGAGCACCGAGATCGCCAGCGATGCGGCGACCGCGAGCCCCAGGAACCGCTTCCGCATGTCCGTCTCCTTCCGTTCGGTGGCGGCCGTTCCGCCATCGCAAGGACGGTACTCGAACGCGTGCGGGACGACGAGGTTTAGCCCTCTTATGCATAGGTTTGAGGCCCCGTCTGCAGCGACCCCCGGGGCTCAGCGGGTGGAGCGGTGCTCGCCGAAGACCCGGCGGAGCACGTCGGAGACCTCCCCGAGCGTCGCCCTGGCCCGCAGCGCTTCGCGGATCGGCACGAGCAGGTTGTCCGTGCCGCGGGCGGCCGACTCGACCTCTGCGAGCGCGCGCTCGGCCGCGGGGCCGTCCCGCTCGGCGCGGATCCGACGGAGGCGGTCGACCTGGCGCTCGACCTCCCCCTCCTCGAAGCGCTGGAGCTGGACCGGCCGCTCCTCGGACTCCTCGAAGCGGTTCACACCGACGACCACCCGGTCGCCGGTCTCGACGGCGCGCTGGAGACGGAACGCCGCCTCGTGGATCTCGTCCTGGTAGAAGCCCTGCTCGATCGCGGCGATCGCCCCGCCCATCGCGTCGATCCGTTCGAGGTACCCGGCGGCCCGCCGCTCGACCTCCGTCGTCAGCGTCTCGACGAAGTAGGAGCCGCCGAGCGGGTCGGCGACGTTCGCGACGCCGGTCTCGAGCCCGATGACCTGCTGCGTCCGCAGCGCGAGCTTCGCGGCCTGCTCGGTCGGCAGCGCGAGCGCCTCGTCGAACGAGTTGGTGTGCAGCGACTGCGTCCCCCCGAGCACCGCCGCGAGCGCCTCGAGCGTCGTCCGCACGACGTTGTTCCGCGGCTGCTGGGCGGTGAGCGTCGCGCCCCCCGTCTGGGTGTGGAAGCGGAGCGCGAGGCTCCGCGGGTCGGTCGCGCCGAAGCGCTCGGCCATGATCCGGGCCCAGAGCCGGCGCGCCGCCCGGAACTTGGCGATCTCCTCGAAGAAGTGCATGTGGCAGGCGAAGAAGAACGACAGCCTGGGCGCGAACGCCTCGAGCTCCAGGCCGGCGTCGAGCGCCGCCCGGACGTACGCGATGCCGTTGGCGAGCGTGAACGCGACCTCCTGGACCGCGGTCGCCCCCGCCTCTCGCATGTGGTAGCCGCTGATCGAGATCGTGTTCCACCGCGGGATACGCTCGCCGCAGTACGCGAACAGGTCGGTCACCAGGCGCATCGAGGGCTGGGGCGGGTAGATGTACGTGCCCCGCGCCGCGTACTCCTTGAGGATGTCGTTCTGCACCGTCCCCGAGAGCTCGGACGGGGGCACGCCCTGCTCCTCGGCCACGAGCTCGTACAGGAGCAGGAGGATCGGCGCGGTCGCGTTGATCGTCATCGAGGTCGAGACCCGGTCGAGCGGGATGCCCTCGAACAGCCGGCGCATGTCCTCGATCGTGTCGATCGCCACACCGGTCCTGCCGACCTCGCCCTCGGCGCGCGGGTGGTCGGAGTCGTAGCCCATCTGCGTGGGCAGGTCGAACGCGACCGACAGGCCGGTCTGCCCGTGCTCGAGCAGGTAGCGGAACCGCGCGTTCGTCTGGCCGGCGGTGCCCATGCCGGCGTACTGGCGCATCGTCCAGGGACGGCCGCGGTACATGCTTGGGTAGGGTCCGCGCGTGAACGGCGCCAGGCCCGGCGCGCCGAGGTCCCGGGCCGGGTCGAGCCCGCGCACGTCCTCCGGTCCGTAGAGGGGGCGCAGCTCGATCCCCGCATCGGTCGAGCGCGGCTCCTCGGTCATGCGCCACAGGGTAGCGGGATAGCATCTGCGCCATGGACATCGTCGATCCGCGTATCGAGGCGTACATGGGGTCCTTGCTCACCCGGCACGACGAGCCCGTGCTGCTCGAGATGGAGGAGGAGGCCCGGGGGAACGGGTTCCCGATCATCGACCGGCTCGTCGGTGCGACCGTCGAGGTGCTCGCGCGGAGCGTGGGCGCCCGTCGCGTGTTCGAGCTCGGCTCCGGCTACGGCTACTCGGCCTACTGGTTCGCCCGGGCGGTGGGCCCGGGCGGCGAGGTCCACTGCACCGACGGCGACCCGGTGAACGAGCCGAAGGCGCTCGCCTACCTGCGGCGGGCGGGTCTGGACGCCCCGATCCGCTGGCATGTCGGCGACGCCGTCCGGCACCTGAACGCCGCCGAGGGCGAGTTCGACGTCGTCTACAACGACATCGACAAGACCGGCTATCCCGGCGCGTGGCTCGCCGCCCGCGAACGGGTCCGCGTGGGCGGCCTGTACCTGTGCGACAACGTCCTGTGGTACGGCCGCGTCACGGAACCCCAGCCGGAGCGCGCCGACACCCGTGCGGTCCTCGAGCACAACGCCCTGATCGCCGAGGACGAGCGGTACCTCCACACGATCGTCCCCACCCGCGACGGCCTCATGGTCGCCCTCCGCGTCGCCTGACCGAGGGTCACCGACGGGTCCGGAGGCCCGGGCGGCCAGGGACCGAAGCCCATAAGGGGCCGCCGCGCGACGGAGTGGAGTAAGGGCTGCGGGCCGCGGAGACGCCGCGGCCACCGGGGTCTCCGCGGGGCGCGTTACATTACGGGAGAACGCACGCGGCGAACGGGGGGACGCACGTGGCGAAGCGCAAGTCGGACGTCGGAACCCTCTACAAGGGCAGTCCGGGGCAGTGGTCCTGGATCGCCCATCGGATCACCGGCGTGGCGATCGTCCTGTTCCTGTTCGTCCACATCGTGGACACGGCGATCGTCGGTTGGGGCCCCGAGGCCTACGACCGGGTCGAGTCGGTGTACCAGAACTGGTTCGTGCGGTTGCTCGAGCTCGGGCTCGTCGCCGCGGTCCTGTACCACGCCCTGAACGGTGTGAAGATCATGCTCTTCGACTTCTGGCCGAAGACGACCCGCTACATGAAGCCGCTGTCGCTGGCGTCGACGGGCATCTTCGTGCTGGCGATGATCCCGATCGCGTGGATCATCATCAAGGGCACGCTCGAGCTCGTGGGGTGGTTGTGATGGCGACCCACACGGACGAGCGGATGGAGGTCCAGGCGCCCCGGGGGCTCCTCGGCACGCGCGGTACGCGCGAGCGGCCGGCCGGAGGCTTCGAGCTGTGGGCGTGGCTGTTCATGCGGATCTCGGGCGTCGTGCTCCTGTTCCTCGCCGTCGGGCACGTGCTGATCATGCACGTGTTCGAGGAGGGGATCGATCGGGTCGACTTCGACTTCGTCGCGGGCCGTTGGGACGACCCGCTGTGGCTGACGTGGGACTGGGCGATGCTCTCGCTCGCGCTGGTCCACGGGATCAACGGCCTGCGGGTCGTGGTCCAGGACTACGTGCGACCCCCTGGCGCCCGGTTCGCGGTCAACATGATCTTCTACACGCTGGGGTTCATCCTCTTCGTGCTCGGCACGGTCGTGGTCTTCACGTTCGATGCCAGCAGATGGTCGGGTGCCGTATGACGACCTTCCACACGTACGACGCAGTGATCGTCGGCGCGGGCGGCGCCGGCCTCGCGGCCGCGATCGACGCCGCCGAGAACGTCCGCACGGCGGTCATCTCGAAGATCTACCCCACGCGCTCCCACACGGGGACGGCGCAGGGCGGCGTGTGCGCCGCGCTCGCGAACGTGGAGGAGGACTACCCCGAGTGGCACGCGTTCGACACCGTCAAGGGCGGCGACTACCTCGTGGACCAGCCCGAGGCCCTCGTGATGTGCGAGGAGGCCGTCGAGACGATCTACGAGCTCGAGCACTGGGGGCTCCCGTTCAACCGGACCCCCGACGGCAGGATCGATCAGCGGCGGTTCGGCGGCCACACGCGCAACCACGGCGAGGCGCCCGTGAAGCGCGCCTGCTACGCGGCCGACCGTACCGGCCACATGATCCTGCAGACGCTCTACCAGCAGTGCGTGAAACGCAACGTGCGCTTCTTCAACGAGTTCTACGTGCTCGACCAGCTGATGACCGACGG
>DAIUEM010000196.1:0-4700 GCA_036845105.1 Actinomycetota bacterium
CCTCGCCCTCGCCGCGCCACGTTCCGAGCAGGAACGCCAGCGGCGCGCAGTCCGCGTGCAGCGGCGGCTCCATGCCCCGACACTACCACGCGGGTTCCCGCGCCGATCGCCGGGGCGCTGGTAGCGTGTCCGCCACGATGGCGAGGGTCGCACGCTTCAACGTCACGCCGGTGAAGTCCACGGCGCTCCATCACCCGGACCGCATCCGGATCGAGCGCTGGGGGGCGGCGGGCAACCGCGACTTCTTCTTCCTCGATGAGGACGGCAAGCTCTTCGGCGGGTCGAAGCTCGGGCGGCTCGTGCGGATCCGGGCGGAGCACGACCCCGAGACCGACGTCCTGCGGCTGGACCTCCCCGACGGTGTCCGGCTCGAGGGCCCCGCAGCGGCGGACGGCGAGACCCTCGAGGTCAACTTCTGGGGACGAACGGTCACGGCGCGAGTGCTCGAGGGCCCGTGGGCCGAGTACCTCAGCCGCTACGCCGGGCGCGACCTGCGACTCGCGCGCGTGGAACGCGCCGGCGACGGCAACGACATCCGGCCGATCACGCTCGTCTCGCTCGCGTCGGTAGCGGAGCTCGCGCGGCAGGGTGGCGCCGACGGGCCGCTCGACCCGGGGCGGTTCCGGATGACCGTCGAGGTCGACGGGCTCGACCCGCATGAGGAGGACGGGTGGGATGGACGCCGCGTCCGCGTCGGCGGCGCGACCCTGCTCGTCGGCGAGCCGGTCCCCCGATGCGTGGTGACGACGCAGGACCCCTCCACCGGCGATCGCGACTTCCCGACCCTCTCGGTGATCAAGCGTTACCGCGGCGTGATCGACGGCGAGCTGCTGTTCGGGGTGTACGCGTCGGTGCTCGAGCCGGGCGACGTCCGCGTCGGGGACCCGGTCGACGTCGACGCCTGATCGCAGCCGTCCGACGGGCCGCCGCGTGCACTTCTCCGCCGAAGCGCGATGATGTGCCCTTCGACCGTTCGTGGCTCGATCCGGAGAAGGAGGGTCCCATGGCGCTGGTGATCGACCCCGTGTGCGGGATGCGGATCGACGAGGACGACGCGGTGGGGACGGCCGAGCACGAGGGCAGGACCTACCACTTCTGCTCGCATGCCTGCCTGGATGCCTTCGTCGCCGATCCCGCCTCGTACGCGGGCTGAGACACGTTGGACCCGGCCGGGCTGAGCGAGGCCGAGCTCGCCGAGCGTGCGGGCACGACCGTCGAGCGCGTCCGCGAGCTCGCGGGTCTCGGCATCCTCGAGCCGCAGGACGGCGTGTTCCCGCGACGCGACGTGATGCGGGCGCGCGTCGTCGCGGACCTGGCGGCCAAGGGCATCGGCGCCGATGCCCTCGCGCAGGCGCTGGGGTCCGGGCACCTGACGCTCGGGTACCTCGAGAGCGCGGGCCGACGGTTCCCGCGGACCGACCGGACGTTCTCGGAGCTCGGCGAACGGATGGGCATCCCGGTCGAGACGCTGCAGATGCTCTACGTGGCCTTCGGTCTGCCCCGTCCCGAGCCCGACGAGAGGGTCCGCGAGGAGGACCTGCCGGTGCTCGAGACCCTGCCCGTGCTCTTCGCCGCCGGCGTCGGCGAGGGCGAGGTCCTGCGCGCCGTGCGCGTGTGGGGCGACAGCGCTCGGCGCGTGGCACAGTTCCAGAGCCACTACTTCCACGCCACGGTCGAGGAACCGTTCCGGCGCCGCGGTCTGCCCGACAACGAGGCGTTCGAGACCGCGATCCGCGAGGTCGGCATGCGGATGGGCCACTCGGGCGAGCAGATGCTGGGGTGGCTGTTCCGCCGCCACGCCGAGGTCTTCTTCACGGAGCACCAGTTCGAGCACGTCGAGACGGCGCTCGAGAACGCGGGCGTCCGTCGGCGGCCGCCGCGAGGCGCCGAGGCCGCGGTGTTCGCCGACCTCACCGGGTACACGCGCCTGACCGAGGAGGCGGGTGACGAGGTGGCCGCGAGCGTCTCGCTCACGCTCGCACAGCTCGTGAACGAGATCGCGGCGCGGCACGGGGGGACGGTCGTGAAGATGCTCGGCGACGGCGTCCACTTCCACTTCCGCGACCCGGGCGACGCAGTGCGCGGGTCGCTCGACATCGTCGACGAGGTCCGCCCTCGAGGGCTCCCGCCCGCGCACATCGGCGTGAACGCCGGCCCGATGATCTACGACGAGGGCGACTACTTCGGCCGGACGGTGAACATCGCCGCGCGGATCGCGTCGCAGGCGGCGGCCGACCAGGTCTTCGTCGGCGAGGACGTGGTCCGCACCGTCGAGCCCGCGGGGTTCCGGGTGCTCGAGGTCGGCCCGGCCGAGCTCAAGGGGATCGCGGAGCCGGTGCGCCTCTACCAGGCGGTCCGCGAGGGTCGGTAGGTTCGGGATGGGGTTGGCCTCGCGCGTCCTCCGCATCCGAACGGGCGAGGGCCGCGTCGCCGCCCTCGTCGTCGGGCTGATGCTCGTGTCGATGGCGGCCATCACGATCGGCGAGAGCGGCGTCAGCGCGCTGTTCTTCGACCGGGTCGGGCCGCGGTCGCTCCCGCTCGCGTACCTCCTCCAGGGGGCCACGACCTTCGTCGCGATGCTCGCGCTGACCGGCACGCTCGGCAGGCTCGGGCCTCGGCGAGCGTACCTCGCGGCGCCGGTCGCGCTCGGCGGCCTCGTCCTGGCGGAGCGCGCCGTGGTCGCCGCCGATGTGGAGTGGATCTACCCGGCGCTGTGGGTCACCGTGGCGCTCGGCACGCTCGTTCAGGGGATCTTCCTCTGGGGTGTCGCCGGCGCAGTGGTCGACACCCGGCAGGCGAAGCGGCTGTTCCCGATCTTCGGCGCAGGAGGCATCCTCGGCTCGGTCGTCGGGGGGCTCGTGACACGCCCGCTCGCGCCCGCGATCGGCGCCGAGAACCTGCTGTTCGTCTGGGCGGCCGGGCTCGGCGGCGCGTTCGTGCTGTCCCGGCTCGCGCTCGGTCCTGCCACCCGGACCGCCGGACGACGCCCGCGGAAGCGGGCCTCCGCCCTGCGCGACACGGTGCGGGCGTTCTCGTACGTCCGTCGATCCCGGCTGCTCGTGTGGATGACCGCAGCCGCCGTGCTCTTCTCGGTCCTGTTCTACTCGCTGTACCTGCCGTACGCGGGCGCCGCGGCCGAGCGGTACCCCGACGCCGACGAGCTCGCGGGGTTCTTCGGCCTGTTCTGGGCGGGAGTGACCGCGGCGGCCTTCCTCGTCTCGATGCTCGGGACGAACAGGCTGTTCGGGTGGGTCGGCGTCGCCGCAACCGGGCTCGTGCTGCCGCTGCTCTACGCGGGCGCGTTCGGTGTCCTGCTCTTCGAGTCGGGCTTCGTGACGCTCGTCGCGCTCCGCTTCACGATCGGGACCTGGCTCCAGGGGGTGGCCTCGCCCGGGTGGGAGACCCTGACGAACGTCGTCCCCGAGGCCCGGCGCGACCAGACGCGGGCGTTCCTCAACGGCGGCCCGACCCAGATCGGCACGGTGATCGCCGGCGTCGTCGCCCTCATCGGGCAGGACGTGCTGACGTCTCGGCAGTTCGCCGCGATCGGGCTCGTCGCGGCGATCCTCACGATCGTCACGACCATCGGGATCCGCCGTTCCTACACGACCGCCCTCGTCGACGCCCTCCGAGCCGGGCGGCCGCAGGTGTTCGAGCGCGCGTCGGGGCTGCGGCCGTCCGCGGTCGCGGTCCTCGACGCGGACTCGGCGCACGTGCTGGACCGGTCGATTCGCTCGTCCGACGTCCGCGAACGCAGGCTCGCCTACCAGGTCCTGGCCGACGTAGGTCCGGAGGCTCGATCGCGAGAGCTCGTGAACGGCGTTCGCGACCCCGACGCGATCGTCCGGCTCGCCGCGGTCCGCGCGATGGACATCGCGAGGCCGGTCGAGCGCGGGGCGCTGCTGTGGGCGCTCGACGACGCCGACCCGACGGTCGCGGCCGCGGCGGCGGCGCGTTCGCTGGCGCTGATCGACGCCGAGCCCGCGGTCTCGCGGCTGCAGCGTCTCCTCGCCGACTCGGACGAGCGACGCCGCCACGCCGCGGTCGAGCAGCTCGCGCTCGCCCCCGCGTACGCGGCGACGAGCTTCGCGTCCTCGATGCTGACCGATCCCGTTCCCGAGGTCCGGGCGATGGCGCTCGAGCGTGTGGCGGCCGCCGCGCCCGACCGGGCGCTCGAGCCGGCGCTCGCCGGCCTCCACGACGACGACCCGGTCGTGCGGACGGCCGCCGGGAGGGCGCTCGGCGCCGCGCACGGACGCGCGCTCGAGCTCGTGTTGGCGGCGCTCCTCGACCCGCGGACGTCCGACGCGGCGATCGAGGCCCTCCGCCGCTCCGAGCCGGACGGCGACCGCGAGCGCCTCCAGGCGTTCGTCCGGTCTGCCGGGGAGCGTGCGACACGCGACCGGGACCTGGCGGCCGCGATCCCTCCGGACGACGACGCGACGACCCTGCTCCGCGACGCCGTCCTGGACCGAGGCCGACGTCTCGCCCGCTCGGGCCTGTGGGCCGCGACGAGGCTCGGCACCCGGCGAGCCGAGATGGAGACCGCGATCGAGAACCTCGACGGCGCGCCGCCCGGGCAGGTGGCGAACGCGCTCGAGACCCTGGAGTCGGCGGGCGACCCGGCCCTCGTCCGGCCGCTGCTCTCGCTGTGGGAACCGACGGCCGCGCAGGCCCGGGGCGAGGACTGGCTGTCGGTC
>DAIUEM010000197.1:0-4696 GCA_036845105.1 Actinomycetota bacterium
CCGACTACGACTACGAGGCCCACCAGCGCTCGCCGTACGACTTCAACCTCGACCGACTGGTGGCTCTCGACGCCCCCGTCGGGTTCGTGGGCAAGGAGCGGCTCGCCGAGATCGCCGCCGCGCCGCCCAACCGGTTCGTGACGCTCCGATACGAGGCCGACGAGCTGCCCGAGTACGGCGCCGCCGTGACGAAGGGGGGCGAAGACGTCGGGGTCCTCACGAGCCCGACGGACAGCCCTCGGCTCGGGAAGATCGGGATGGCGATCGTGCGGTCGGACCTCACGACTACTGGGACGTCGCTCGAGGTCGCCGTCGGCGGCGGGACGGTCCCGGCGACGGTCGACGTGCTGCCCCTGTACGACACGCAGAAGACGCGCCCGCGCAGCTGATCCGAGACCCGAGGGGGGACGAGATGGCCGAGGAGCCCGTCAGGTCGGTCTGGTACCAGCTCCAGGCCGAGCAGGGTGCCGAGTTCGAGGACTTCGACGGCTGGTTCTGGACGGCGACGCTCGGCGACGTGGCCGCCGAGTACGAGGCGATCCGCACCGACGTGGGGATGTGGGACGTGTACCCGCTGGTGAAGTGGGACCTGTCCGGATACGACGCCGTCGAGGCCGCGCAGCGCGTCTTCACGAACGATCTTCGCGGGCTCGAGCCCGGTCGCGTGCGGTACGGGGCCTTCGTGGACGAGCGCGGCGCCATGGTGGACGACGGCACCGTCTACGCCTTGGCGGACGACCACTGCTGGGTGATGACGAACACGCCCGGCTACGAGGATTGGTGGGCGAGCGCCTTCGACGGGTTGGACGTCCGGTTCGAGGACCGGACCCGGCAGATGCCGCTCCTGTCGGTCCAGGGTCCCCGCTCGCGCGAGCTGCTGCAGGGCCTGACCGAGGCGGACCTGTCCGAGCTCCGGTACTTCTCGTTCTGGCCGGAGCGGGTCCAGGTCGCCGGCGTGCCCGCCTGGGTGATGCGAACGGGGTTCTCCGGCGAGCTCGGGTTCGAGCTGATCGCCGATCCGGAGCCCGCCGTGGAGCTGTGGCGGGCGATCCAGGCCGCCGGCGCGCGCGTCTTCGGCACGCACGGCGTGGAGATCGCCCGGATCGAGTCGGGCATGGTCGTGATCGGGGTCGACTACGAGCCTGGGACGGGAACGCCGTACGACCTTTCGTTCGACCGCCTCGTCCAGCTCGACGCCGGGTTCCTCGGCGCCGATGCGCTCCGAGCGGTCCCCGCGGACCCGCCCCGGCGCCTCAAGACCTTGCGGCTCGAGGGATCCGAGGTGCCCGAGTACGGGGCGACGGTCACGATGGGCGGGCGAGAGATCGGCACGCTGACGAGCCCGGCCAAGAGCCCGCGCTTCGGCGTGATAGGGCTCGCGGTCCTCGAGACCGCGCACGCGGCCGACGGGGTCCGCGTCGAGGTGGCGCTCGGCGACGGCACGGTGCCGGCGACGGTGGCGGAGCTGTCGGTGTACGACCCGCAGAAGCTGCGGCCCCGCGGCTGAGGCCCACCGGCATCCCCTCCCGGACCTCGAGGGGGCGACCTGCTATGCTCCGCCTCGAATCACATGCGTGTGATTCGAGGGAGGGATCGTGGAGTACGTGCACACGTGCGCCCCGCCGCGGGACGAGCACACGGAGCCGCAGTCCATGTGGGTCTGCGCGGTCTGCGGCTCGACGTGGGAGGCGGCGCCGGACGACCCGGGCATCTTCGACTTCGAGCGCGACGAGGCCGTCACGCGGGCCGTGTGGATCCTCGTCGAGGGCCCCACGCTCCTCGCCGGCTGAACCGGACCTCACTCGGCCGGACCTCGCCGGCCGGGCCGGCCCCGCCCTATCTAGAACAGCCCGACGGTCCGGCCGTTCTCGTCGATGTCGACCTTCGTGAACGCCGGCACCCGGCCGAGCCCCGGCATCCGCTGCATGTCGCCGCAGAGCGCGACCACGAAGCCCGCCCCGGCGCTCGGGACCACCCCGCGGATCGGCAGGCGCCAGTCCCTGGGGCGATTCACCCACGTCGGCTCGTGCGTGAGCGACAGGTGGGTCTTCGCCATGCAGACCGGGTACTCGCCGAAGCCGAGCGCATCCATGCGCGCGAGGTCCTTCTCGGCCTGCGGGAGGTAGTCCACCCCGTCCGCGCCGTACAGGCGCGTGGCGATCGCCTCGATCTGCTGCTTGAGCGGCGTGCCCTCGGGGGTGAGGAGCTGGAAGCGGTTCGGCTTGTCCGTGGCGGCCACGACGGCCTCGGCGAGCGCGACCGCGCCGTCCCCGCCCTTGAGGAACCCCTCGTTCACGACGGTGGTCTCGGCGCCGACCTCGGCGGCAAGCTCCCCGACGAGGCCGATGTCCTCGTCGGTGTCGGACGGGAAGCGGTTGATCGCGACGACGCAGGGCAGGCCGTAGGCCTTCACGATGTCGATGTGGGCGTCGAGGTTCTCGGCCCCACGCCGAACGGCGTCGAGGTTCTCGGTGTCGAGCTTCTCGAACGGCACGCCGCCGTGGTACTTCATCGCGCGGACCGTGGTGACGAGCACCGCCGCGCTCGGGACGAACCCGCCGAGCCGGCACACGATGTCGCAGAACTTCTGGAACCCGAGGTCCGAGGCGAAGCCGCCCTCGGTGACGACGTAGTCGCCGAGCTTGAGCGCGATCCGGTCCTGGATGATCGAGCTGTTCGCGTGCGCGATGTTCCCGAACGGCCCGGCGTGGATCATGGCCGGCTGCCCCTCGAGCGTCTGGACGAGGTTGGGCTTGAGCGCGTCCTTCATGATCACGGTCATCGCGCCCGCGACCTTCAGCTGCTCGGCGGTGACGGGCTCGCCGTCGTACGTGCTGGCGACGACCACGTTCCCGAGCCGCCGTCGCAGGTCGTGGACGTCCTCGGCGAGCGCGAGGATCGCCATGATCTCGGACGCGGCCGTGATGACGAACTGGTTCTCGCGCGGGACGCCGTGCATCTTGCCGCCGAGGCCGATGACGCCGTAGCGCAGCTCGCGGGCGTTCACGTCCATCGCGCGCGGCCACGTGATCGAGGTCGGATCGACGCCGAGCGGGTTGCCGAAGTAGACCGAGGCGTCCAGCGCCGAGGCGAGCATGTTGTGCGCCTCGGTGACGGCGTGGAAGTCGCCGTTGAAGTGGAGGTTGATGTCCTCCATCGGGACGACCTGGACGTAGCCGCCGCCGGTGCCGCCGCCCTTGATCCCGAACACGGGGCCCATCGACGGCTCGCGTAGGGCCAGCACGACGTTCTTGCCGAGCTTGCCGAGCCCCTGCGTGAGCGAGACCGAGGTCGTCGTCTTGCCCTCGCCTGCCTTCGTCGGCGTGATGGCGGTCGTGACGATCAGCTTGCCGTCGGGCCGGTCCTCGAGACGCTCGTACGCGGACAGGGCGATCTTCGCGCGGTACCGGCCGTACGGCTCGACCTCGTCCTCGAGGAACCCCGCTCGTGCGGCGACCTCCGCGATGGGAAGGAGCGTGGCTTCCTGCGCGATCTCGAGTCCGCTCTTCATCTCGCCTCCGATTGACCGGCGGTTCAATGGGTTCGCCCGAAGGATACCGGCCCGCCGAGGGTCCTCGTGACTCGAGGTCATGGGCGTCCGGGCCGCCGGGCGCTGGACCGTAGCGGGCCGAGCCCGTACCCTCGGTGTCCATGCCTCCCGGTCCCGGCCGACTCCGCCGCAACGTGACGCGACGTCGGGTGCTCGCCGTCCGCGACGGCGTCCGGTCCGAGCGCCCCGACGACCTGGCCACCGAGGAGCCGATGGAGATCCGGGTCGAGGGCCCCGAGGCGGATCCGGTCTCGGTCGCGGTCACGATGCGCACGCCCGGCAACGACTTCGAGCTCGCCGCCGGGTTCCTGTTCACCGAGGGGCTGATCGACGACCGCGACGACATCCGCCGGGTCAGCTACTGCGAGGACCTGCCGGCGGACGAGCAGCACTACAACGTCGTCACGGTGAGCCTCACGCGAGCCTTCGACCCCGACGCCCTTCGGCGTCACTTCTTCGCGAACTCCTCCTGCGGGATCTGCGGGAAGGCGACGCTCGAGCAGGTCGAGGTCCGGTGCGAGCGCGTCCCCGCCGGCCCCGTCGTGAAGGGCGAGGTGCTGTCCGAGCTCCCGCGTGGGCTGCGGACCGCCCAGAAGGTGTTCGACCGTACCGGCGGACTCCACGCGGCGGGCATGTTCGCGCCCAACGGCACGCTCCTGGCCGTGCGCGAGGACGTGGGCCGTCACAACGCGGTCGACAAGGTGGTCGGCGAGCAGGTGCTCGTCGGTGGCGTGCCGCTCGCCGATCGCGTGCTCCAGGTCTCGGGGCGTCTGTCCTTCGAGATCGTCCAGAAGGCGGGGCGCGCGGGGATCCCGATCGTGAGCGCCGTGAGCGCGCCCTCGAGCCTGGCCGTCGAGGCCGCGGAGCACCTCGGCATGACCCTCGTCGGGTTCGTGCGCGACGGGCGGTTCAACATCTACACGCACGCGGACAGGGTCGCGCTCTGAGCCCCGGGGCCCGCTCGGAGCCGTGGCGCCCTAGAATCGTGCCTCACCGGACGTCGGAGGAAGGAGCGAGGGTCGATGGCGAACGGGCTCAGCCGGCTCACGGAACCGATGGTCCGCACCGACGGTGTGCTGCGCGTGGCCACGTGGGACGAGGCCCTCGACCGGGCCGCCGCGGGTCTGCGGGCGGCGACCGAGCGGA
>DAIUEM010000198.1:0-4692 GCA_036845105.1 Actinomycetota bacterium
CCGACGAGTGGGACGTGGAGATCCCGGTCGACCGGGAGGGCGCGGAGACGCTCGTCGTCTTCTCCTCGATCGAGATCATGAAGTTCCCCGAGAACATCGCGGACATCGCGAGGATCCTGAACGCGGCCGGCGAGTCGTGGACGCTCAGCACGGCGGGCCGTGAGGTCGTGAACTTCGGGTTCTACGAGGGGAGCGCCGAGCACACCGCGATCTTCATCAGCCGGGTGCTCGACGCCGCGAAGGCGCTCGGCGTCAAGCGCGTCATGGTGACCGAGTGCGGCCACGCGTACGACGCGCTCCGCTGGACGGCCCCGAACCTGGTCGAGATGCCCGAGGGCCTCGAGATCACCCACATCGTGGCGGTGCTCGACGCGCTCGTGCGGGACGGCCGGATCCGGCTGCGGACCGGCACCGCGGACGGCGACGGCGGCGTGACGTTCCATGACGCATGCAAGATCCAGCGGCGCGGCGGGCACATCGAGGAACCGCGGCGACTCCTCAAGATCCTTGCGGCCGAGTCCTTCCGCGAGATGACGCCGAACCGCGAGGCCGCGATCTGCTGCGGCGGCGGGGGCGGGGTGATCGCGATCAAGGAGGCGGACCCGAACCGGTACGCGGCGTTCGGGCTCAAGCTCGACCAGATCCGCGCGGCCGAGGCCGGCACCGTCGTGATGGCCTGCTCGAACTGCCGACTCCAGTTCCTGGACGGCGTGCAGCACTTCGGCTCGGACCTGAAGGTCCGCGGGCTCTCGGAGATGGTCGCCGAGGGCCTCGAGGCCTCCGACGAAGGGAGGACCTCGTGACCAGACTCGTCGTCGACCCGATCACCAGGATCGAGGGCCACCTGCGGATCGAGGCCGAGCTGGACGGCTCGAACACGATCACGCAGGCGTACTCCTCCGGGACGATGGTGCGCGGCATCGAGATCATCCTCCGGGGCCGGGACCCGCGCGATGCCTGGGCGTTCGCCCAGCGCGCATGCGGCGTGTGCACGACCGTGCACTCGTTCGCGTCGATCCGGGCGGTGGAGGACGCCCTCCAGATCCGGATCCCGAAGGCCGCGAACCTGATGCGCAACATGATGATCGCGCAGCAGTACGCGCACGACCACGTGATGCACTTCTATCACCTGCACGCGCTCGACTGGGTGGACGTGGTGTCGTGCCTGTCGGCCGACCCGGCCGAGACCTCGGCGATCCAGCAGAGCATCTCCGATTGGCGGAACTCGTCGCCGGGCTACTTCGCCGACGTGCAGGCGAAGGTGCAGGCGATCGTCGACAGCGGGCAGCTCTCGATCTTCGCGAACGGCTACTGGGGACACCCCGCGTACGCGCTCCCGCCCGAGGTGAACCTGCTCGCGGTCGCCCACTACCTGGAGGCGCTCGACTGGCAGTCCCACGTCACGAAGATCCACACGATCTTCGGCGGGAAGAACCCGCATCCGAATTTCGTCGTCGGTGGCGTGCCGATGCCGATCGACCTCGACAGCGACACGGCGCTGAACGCCGAGCGCCTGTCGATCATCGGAGACTCGATCGACCGCATCACGGAGTTCGTCGACCAGGTGTACCTGCCGGACCTGCTCGCGATCGCGCCCGCATACCTCGACTACGCGGGGCGGGGCGAGGGCCTCGGCAACTTCCTGACGTGGGGCGAGTTCCCGGACGTCGACCCGACGGACACCTCGGCGTTCCTCGTCCCGCGAGCGCTGATCCTGGGCCGGGACCTGGCGGGCGTGACCGAGCCCGACCCGCGCGACATGGCTGCGCTGCAGGAGTTCGTGACGCACTCGTGGTACCGGTACGAGGGCGGGAACCAGCAGGGCCTGCACCCGTGGGAGGGCGAGACCGTCTTCGAGGAGACCGGCCCCGAGCCACCGTTCGAGGAGCTCGACGTCGAGGGCAAGTACACGTGGCTGAAGGCCCCGCGCTGGAAGGGCACCCCGGTCGAGGTCGGCCCGCTCGCCCGCGTCCTCGCGATGTACGCGTCGGGGCACGAGCAGACGGTCGAGCTCGTGGACTCGGTGCTCGCGACGCTCGGCGCGCCGGTCGAGGCGCTGTTCTCGACGCTCGGCCGGACCGCGGCTCGCGCGATCGAGACCAAGGTGTTCGCCGATCACCTCCGGACGCTGTACGGGGAGCTGCAGGCCACGATCGCGGCGGGCGACACGCGGACGTTCGACGACGAGCGGTGGGAGCCGCGCTCGTGGCCGGACAGCGCGCGCGGCTTCGGCTTCACGGAGGCCCCGCGAGGTGCGCTCGGGCACTGGGTGGTCATCGAGGACGGCAGGATCGACAATTATCAGCTCGTCGTCCCGACCACCTGGAACGCGTCGCCGCGCGACGCCGAGGGCAACCCCGGCGCCTACGAGGCCGCGCTCGTCGGCACGACCCTCGCCCAGCCCGACGCGCCTCTCGAGATCCTGCGGACGATCCACTCCTTCGACCCGTGCATGGCGTGCGCGATCCACATGGTGGACGCGAACGGCGATCTCGTCGCCGAGGTCGGCGCCGGTCTGCACGTGCACGCGGATGGATGACGGCTCGGACCTCGGCGCTCGGCGGGTCGTGCTCGGCCTGGGCAACCTGCTGAACCGCGACGAGGGGCTCGGCGTGCACGCGCTCCGGGCGCTCGAGGACCGGCTCGGCGCCGACCGGGGTGTCGAGCTCGTCGACGGTGGGGTGCTGGGCCTGAACCTCCTGCCTCTCGTCGAGGCCTCGAGCCACCTGCTCGTGCTCGACGCGATCGACGCCGGCCGGACGCCGGGGACGGTGATCGAGCTCGGGCGCGACGAGATCCCGCTGCTTTGCGGGGTGAAGCTCTCGGAGCACCAGGTGACGTTCCAGGACGTGCTCGGACTCGCCAGCGTCCGTGGCAGGCTGCCCCCGACGCTCCACCTGCTCGGCGCACAGCCGGCCGACCTCGCGATCGGCCTCGAGCTCAGCCCGTCCGTGGCCGGCGCGGTCCCGCGGATCCTCGGACGCGCCGCCGAGCTCCTCACCCGCTGGGATGCAACGGTTCCGGTGGGAGGTGCGGGCTGATGTGCCTCGCGGTCCCCGGTCGGGTGGTCTCGATCTCCCGGACGGCGGGGCTCGCGACGGCGGCCGTCGACGTCGGCGGCGTCGAGCGGACCCTGCGCGTCGACTACCTCCCGGACGTCCAGGTGGGGGACTACGTGGTGGCGTCCCTCGGCTTCGCCGTCCGCCGCCTGAGCGGAACGGAGGCGCTGGCGACGTTCGATGCGCTGGCGCGGATCCACGACCTGTCGGGGCTCGACCTGCCGACCGTCGGGGACGACGGGACGTGAGGAGGGTCCGGCTCCTCGACGCCGGCAGCGTGCCGGCCGTCCGGTCGCAGACGATCTACCACGCGGCCGCGCGCGCGATGGGCCCGGACTCGCACGACACGATCATCGTCGTGAGCCCCTCGGAGCCGTACGTGTGCGTGGGGTTCCACCAGGACCCTCAGCAGGAGGTCGACCTCGCCTACTGCGCCAAGCACGGGCTGCCGGTCCTCCGCCGCGAGGTCGGCGGCGGCGCCGTGTACCTGGACGCCGGGCAGGTGTTCGTGCAGTGGGTGTTCCACGAGGAGAGCCTGCCTCCCACGCTCGAGGAGCAGTTCGCGCTCTACGTCTACCCGCTCGTCGAGACGTACCGCGCGCTCGGGATCCCGGCCGCGCTGCGCCCCGTGAACGACGTCCACGTCGCCGGCAAGAAGATCGGCGGGACCGGCGCCGCGCAGATCGGGATCGCCCGCGTGCTCGTCGGGAGCTTCATGTTCGACTTCGACAAGCACACGATGGCGCGCGTCCTCAAGGTCCCGTCCGAGAAGATGCGGGACAAGGTCTTCGCCGGGCTCGAGGAGTACATGACGACGATGCGCGAGCAGCTCCCCCACCTCCCCGCCCGCGACAAGGTCCTGGCGCTGTACGTGGAGCGCTGCGCGGAGGCGCTCGGCGCCGAGCTCGTCCGCGGGCACTGGACGCCAGAGGAGGAGGCCGTGGCGCGCCGTCTGGACGAGCGGTTCCTCACCGCCGAGTGGCTCGAGCAGCGCGGACGCCGGCGCGGGCCGGCGGTGAAGATCCACGAGGACGTCCGCGTGGTGGAGGGGGCCTTCAAGGCGCCGGGTGGGCTCGTCCGCGTCACGGCGACGCTCCACGACCACCGGATCGACGACCTGGCGCTCTCGGGCGACTTCACGCTCCTGCCGGCCGACGGGCTCGGGGCGCTCGAGGAGGCGGCGCGCGGGCAGGCCGTGGACCGCGTGGCGCTGGCGGACGTCCTGTCGAGGGTCTATCGGCAGCTGGACCTGCGGTCCCCGGGGCTCGGACCGGCGGACCTCGCGCAGGCGATCGTGACCGCCGCCGGCGGCTGACGCTACGAGGCGTTCACCAGGCCGAGGTGCCACGCCGTGGCCGCGCGGAGGCGCACGACCTGCTCCTGGCCGAGGCGGCCGCAGATCCAGTGCCAGTGCATCGCGACCCGGTCGCCGGGCGCGAGCCCAGCCACGGTCGTGTGACCCTCGATCGCCGCGTCCACCCGCTCCTCCCGAGGCTCGCCGAGGCCGAGCGACCGCCCGTCCCACGCGAGCGGCCGGCCGCGGACCAACGCGTCATCGCCGTCGATCCTGATGACCCTGCCCCACCGGATCCGGCACCGGTCGAGGACCTCGAGCGGGCGGCCCTCGTGCCCG
>DAIUEM010000199.1:0-4692 GCA_036845105.1 Actinomycetota bacterium
GACGTCGATCGTGCGCGACCCTGCCTGGCGTCCGTCGCTCGGACCCGATGACCAGACGTTCCGCATGGCCGACCTGCTGCTCTTCGCGTTCGAGGGGAAGAAGAAGCTCCTCGCTCCGCTCGGGTAGAGGGATACTCGGCGGGTGCCCGCAGGAGGGTGGAGCGATGACGACGATCCGTGAGGTCATGAGGACCGAGCTCGTGACGGTGGAGGGCTCGGCGACCCTGCTGGAGGCGGCCCACGCCATGTCCGTGCGCCAGGCGGGGTCGGTGCTCGTGCTCGAAGGGGGCGAGCTCGTCGGGGTCTTCACCGAGCGCGACCTGATGCGAGCCATGGCGCAGTCGTCCACGGCCGACGCCGCGAGGGTCTCCCAGGTCTCGGGGTGGATGACCCGGTCTCCGGTCACCGCCGGCCCCGAGGCGACGGTCGGCGAGGCGCTCGACCTGATGCTGTCCGGCGGGTTCCGGCATCTGCCCGTGATCGACGCCGGTGCCGTCGTCGGCGTGGTCTCGATGCGCGACCTGGCGAAGAGCATCTCCAGGGAGTGAGCGGCGGCGGTCGACGGGCCGGCGTGTGGGCCGCGCGGAAGAAAGAGTGACAAGAGGGCGCGTTCCGCTTTGACGCCGACGAGGCCGGAGGATAGGGTTCGCGGTGAGAGACCGCTGGAGCCCTCGGGCCCCGGCGGTTTCTCACTTCCGGGCCCCCGTTGATGGCGATCGTCCGAGTGAGCATGCTCTCGCTCCACCGCGCGCGGCAGACGGAGCTCGCCGCCGCGGAGACGTCGCCGGATGCGCCATCATGGGACGAGAGGACCACGGACGCCTCACAGCGGAGGAGGGCGCCATGAGCGACGGCAGCGCAGGGGCAGCAGCGGGCGGAGGCGCGATCTACGGCCTGGGCATCTTCGGCGCCCTGGTGTACTTCTGGCAGCAGGCGGACACGTTCTGGGAGTACGTGCTCGCGATCTTCCAGGGCCTGTTCTGGCCGGCATGGATGATCTATGAGGTCTTCGAGGCGCTGGCGTAGGACCGTCTCTCCGAGGAGCGTCTCCGGGAGAGCGCGCGGGGTGGTACGCGGTCAGTCGACGACCGTGAGCGTGATCGGGACCGCGGCGAGCGCCTTCGAGACCGGGCATCCTTCCTTCGCGGCCTCGGCGGCCTCTCGGAACCCGTCCGCGTCCAGACCTGGCACGTCGCCCGAGACCCGCAGGCGGATCCCCGTGATGCCCTCGCCCGGCTGGAAGTCCACCTCGGCGCGCGTGCTGAGTGTCGTCGGGGGATGGCCGGCCTTCGCGAGACCGCCCGACAGCGCCATCGAGAAGCACGCGGCGTGCGCGGCGGCGATCAGCTCCTCGGGGCTCGTGCGGCCGTCGGGCTGCTCCGCCCGGGAGGCCCAGGTGACGTCGAATCGTCCGACGCCGCTCGACTCCAAGGTGACCTGACCGTCGCCCTCCGTCAGCGATCCATGCCATTCACCGGTCGCGATGCGCGTCGTCGCCATCGTGGCCTCCTCTCGTCGCGCGACCTCGGAGCGTAGCAGCAGCCCCCGCTCGATCCCGAGGCGACGTCGGCGTCAGTCGGCCGTCCGGACCGCCCGGATCGTCGGCCGTAGGAGCCGGTACAGGAGGTACGCGAGGAGGGCGAGGCCGATCCACGCCCGCACCTGCTGCTCGCTGAACCGGGTCCGCTCCGCGATCGGTCGCGCGACGGCGCCGCCGACCTTGCCTCGCCATCCGGTCAGCGCGGACTCGCCGACCGTCGTCACCGCCTTGCTCCCGTTCACCCTCATCACCTCCGGGCCCGATCGCCGGGCCGGTAGCAGCCTTCCCGGTCTCGGAGGACGCGAAACGCCCGCGGCGCCGGGCGAACCGCCGGTCGTGTCGGACCCTCACCGTACCGTTGCGGCGAAGCGGTGTGGTCGCGGCCCCTCCAGACCACCGCTAAGTTTCGAACGGCGCTATGGTGGGCAAGAGTGCCCTCGGAACGGAACGTCACTCGCGAACGGGGGGACCAGATGACGAAGTACGTGTGCGCACACCCGTCGCATCGGCGGGACACCGTCGATGTCACCTCCCAGGTCCGGCTCGAGCGGGCGATGCTGCCCAGGCTCGACGCCTACCTGGCCATCACCGAGGATATCATCGAGGTGACGAAGGGGCTCGGCGACGAGCCCGACCGGATCCGTCGGGTCGAGCAGCTCATCTCGGGCGTCAGCGAGCCGCAGGACCTGCCGGTCGTCCTGATGTCCCGGCGCTCGATCATCCGCCAGCCCGGTCGGTACGAGCTGGACGATCTCCGCAGGCGCGAGCCCGAGGTCGAGCGCGTCGTTGCGCGGGTCGACCCCGCCTCCGAGCTCGCGGCGTCGGCCGACGACGTGGTCGTCCTCCCCGAGGCGCCGCCGCCCGGACCGGCCGACACGACCGGCACGCGGTCGACGGCCACGCTGACCCGTCAGCAGCAGGCGCTCGTCGTGATTCCCGAGGGCGTCTTCCCGCTCCACGACCTGGCGGCGAACCTGGCGATGGCCGAGCGGAACGACCACGACCTGATCGACGCGATCCGCCACACGCCCCCGTACGCGGCGCACGCGCCCGTGGTCTCGGACCCCTGGCGCGTGGTCGTCACATGCCCGACGCCGGAGGGCTCGCCCGCCGCCACCCACGACATGCTCTTCACCGGGTCCGGCGACCCGGAGCCGGCGATCGTCTACGGGACGCCGGTCGACGCGTGGGACGCGGAGGTCGAGGCCGCCGTGCTGCTCGACATGGCCCCGGGCCCCGAGACCTCCCGCGTCGAGCGACGCCTCTGGATGCTCCTCGGCGTCGAGGTGCTGATCGCGGTGCTGCTCCTCGCGTTCGGGTGGGCGAGCGGCGGGCTCGCGCTCGCGGCGCGCGAGACGACCGGCTGGTTCGGCCTCTCGCTGATCCTCGCGGCCGCGGCGATCGCGTTCGCGGCGGCCCCGCTGTTCACCACGCGCGACCGCGGCGGCAACATGAACGACACGTACTGGCTCCAGCACCTGTACGCGAGCCGCGTGGACCTCTTCCGTCTGGCCGCCGGGATCTCGGCGACGCTGTTCGCCTTCGCGCTGCTGGTCGGCGTGATCCCGCCGCTGTTCGCCGAGTCGCGCGCCCTGCCGGCCGCGACCGTGCGGTTCGACACGACGACCCAGCCGATCACGGCGACCGTGCGCGTTCGGGCGACCGGCTTCGGCGCGGACGACACGCTGAACGTCACGATGCGCGAGTACGGCAGCGCGATCGATCCGGATGGCGCGCTCCTCGGCCACGTCACGCGGCACGGCAGCACGTCGGGCACGCTCTCGATCTCGGAGTCGGTCGCCGTGGACGCGAACGCGGGCTACATCTCGGTCCTTGTGTCCGATGGCCGCTCGCCGGACGCCGTGTGCAGCCCGACCGCGACCGGCGCACCCGGGTGCACGGTGCTGGCGGTGCCGCAGTTCACGCCGACCGCGCCGCGGCTGACGATCGTCGCCCCGACCACGATCACGGAGGTCACGCCTTCTCCCACCGCCTCGGCCTCGCCGAGCGTCACGGGGTCGCCGACCACCACACCGTGAACCGGGGTACGCTGGGGAGCATGAGGGACTTCTATCGCACCGCGATGGGGAAGACCCTGCGCGTGGACGAGTCCGACGAGGGAAGCCTCCGCGTGAAGGTGCTCAAGGATGGCGCATGGGCGGACGCACCCCTCGGGATGGTCGGCCTCCGGCTCTCTTCCACGACGCGGCGACTCACCGCGAGGGAGATCGGCAACCTCCCGGAGTGACCGGTCTGGCGGGTCCGCGGGTCGCTCGCCGTGAGACCGGCGGGCCACTACGCTGAGGTTCGTGGATACCGACGAAGAACGGATCGCGCTGTTCCTGGACTACGAGAACCTGGCCATCGGCGCGCGGGATGCGCTCGGCGGCCTGACCTTCGACCTCAAGCCCGTGCTGGACGCGCTGGCGGAGCGCGGGCGGGTGATCGCCCGGAAGGCGTACGCGGACTGGTCCGCGTTCGACGAGGACCGGCGGATGCTCACGCGCGGACACGTCGAGCTCGTCGAGATCCCACAGCGGATGGGGACGTCGCGCACGAACGCGGCCGACATCAAGCTGGCGGTCGACGCGCTCGAGATGGCGTTCGAGCGTGACTACGTCACCACGTTCGTCATCTGCACGGGGGACAGTGACCTCACGCCGTTGGTCCACAAGCTCCGCGAGCTGAACAAGCGCGTGATCGGCGTCGGGATCAAGGACTCGACCTCGGCGCTGTTGCCGCCCGCGTGCGACGAGTTCCTGTTCTACGACACGCTCGAAGGGGTGGACGTGCCCGCCGGCGCCGGCCGTCGCCGCGCCGGCGGGCGAGGCGGACGATCGACGAAGAAGAAGACCGAGACGCCGGTGGAGCCGATCGAGGAGGATCTCGAAGCCGTCGCCGAGCAGACACCCGCCGATCTCGACGAGCTGGCGGTCCGAGTGGTGCAGACGGTCGCGGGCCTCCAGCGATCCTCGAGCGGCAACGTGCTCGCCTCGTCGGTCAAGCGCGCGCTGCTCCGGAAGGACCCCACGTTCAGCGAGGCCGAGTACGGCTTCCGCGCGTTCGGCGAGCTGCTGAACCACCTGGCCGAGCGCAACGTGATCGAGCTGAGCGAGGGGTCGGCCAAGGGGGATCCCGAGGTCTCCCTGCCG
>DAIUEM010000200.1:0-4685 GCA_036845105.1 Actinomycetota bacterium
CGCGGATCCCGAGGCGACGCAGACGCTCGCGCCGATGCCGGGCGCCGGCGCGCTGCGCGCGGCGACCGCTGCGACGCTGCGCATCGGTCGCTTCGAGGAGAAGGACGTTCCGATCCTCGTCGCGGAGCGCGGCCAGACGTGCCGCGAACCGCGCCCCCTGCGCCCGGAGTGCGTCGGTGACCTCCCCCGGTCGCATGGTCTCGAGCCCGCCGAGGAGCTCCTCCACCTTCGCGGTGTCCGCGAGCGCGAACGCCGCCTCGAGCGCGCTGATGAGGCCTTCCTTGTACTCGACCGACCGGACGAAGTCCGTGTGGCTCTCGAGGGCCTCCTCCGCGATGGCGAGCGCCTCCGCGGCGCGCCCCTCGGCCAGCAGGATCGTGCCCTCGTGGCGCCGGTACGCCGCCCGCGTCTGGAAGTCCTTCGAGGTGGCCGTCTCGGAGAACTTGCCCAGGTGCTCGCGGGCCCTCGACAGTTCTCCGCGCAACACGAACAGCGTGATCATCGACATGGCGTTCAGGCGGAGCTGTTCCGGCAGCTCGTCGATCGGCGGCGCCTCCTCCAGCCGTGCCTCCGCCTCATCCCAACGACCGAGCGCGGTCAGCTCATCCAGGGTGCCGATCGCGGCCGAGAGCTCCCAGAAGCGGTCGCCGACGCGCCGCGCGAGGTCGCGTCCGCGGTCGGCGAGCTCGACCGACGACTCGTACCGATCGGCGGTCGCCTCGAACGCCGCGAGGTTGTTGATCGCCCGGAGAGCGGCGAACGACAGGTCGTGCTCGAGCGCCACGTCGAGCGCGTGACGGAGCATCAGCGAGCCTTCCTCGGGACGCCCTCGGCCCGACAGGATCAGCCCACGTGTGTTGAGCGCCTGCGAGAGGACCTCGGGCAGGCGAAGCGCCTCGGCGATCGTCAGCGCGAGCTCGAGGCGCTCGAGGGCCTCGTCGGACCGCCCCATGAAGAACAGGATGCGGCCGAGCTGCGCTGCCAGGGTCGCGAGGTCGGCATCCTGCTCCTCGTGGACCAGCACCTCGAAGGCCTGCTGCATCTGCTCGAAGGCTTCCTCGATGCCTCCCTGCTGCCACACGATCTCGGCGAGCGCCGCCGAGACGCGCGCAGCGGGGTGCGTCAGGCCGATCGAGGAGAACGTCGCCATCGACGTCTGGAAGTGCGCTCCCGCGTCGGTCCACCGGCCGGCGCCGCGGGCCATCACGCCGGCCCGCTCGTGCAGCTCGGCGAGCGCGAGCGGCTCGTCGGTCAGCTCGATCGCGCGTTCGAAGTAGCGCTGCGCCTCGCCCGCGGCCGCGAGCGACCCTGCGCGCTCGCCGGCCTTCGCGAGCAGGTCCCGCGCCCTCGCCCTGATCGCGGGCGCGTCGTCCGCCTCGGGCGCCGCGTCGTACGCGGCTAGGTGGTGGGAGGCGATCACCTCGACGACGTCGTCCAGGTCCGCGGCGGTCCGCTCGAGGAACGACGCCGCCGCCAGGTGCTTGGCCTTGCGCTCCTTCTTCGACAGCGTGTCGTAGGCGACGGCCCGGAGCAGGTCCTGGAGGAACCCGTACTGCCCGCGTTCCGGCGATCGGGGGTCGGCTTGGAGCGACAGGATCTCCTTGCGGACGAGCGCGGAAAGGATCGGCTCGAGCTCCGACTCCGAGACACCCGAGACGGACGCCAGACCGGCTTTGAAGAAGGTCTTCCCGAGCACGGCCGCGTCCTGCACCGCCCTGCGTTCCGATCGCGTGAGACCGTCCAGGCGCGCGGCGATCAGCGCGTGGAGCGACTCGGGGACCTCGAGCGTCTCGATCGGGCCGGTCGGCCGGTACACGGACCCGTCCTGGACGAGGAGGCCCCGATCGAGCAGCATCCGCACGGTCTCCACCGCGTACAGGGGAACGCCCTCCGCCCGTTGCAGCATCGCGTCCGCCGTTTCGTCGGGGAGTCCGACGACCAGGCCGCTCAGCAGCTCGCGCATCCGCTCGGGCGGGAGCGGCTCCAGATACAGCGACGTGAAGTTCCGCTTGCCGGCTCCCCAGGTCGGGCGGCGGTCGTTCAGCTCCGGCCGCGCGAGCGTCATCAAGAAGATCGGGAAGCTCCGCGACCACTCCAGGAGGTACTCGATGAAGTCGAGCAGCGAGCTGTCCGCCCACTGCATGTCCTCGAACGCCATCACGACGGGGAACTGCTCCGCGAGCCGCTCGAAGAAGAGCCGCCACCCGGCGAACAGGTCCTCCTTGTCGATCGCGGTGCGGTCCTCGAGCCCCAGCAGGTGCGCGAGCCTCGGCTCGATCCATCGCCGCTCCTCGGCGTCGGAGACGTACTCCTGGAGGGCGGCGCGGAGCTTCGCAGCGGCCGAGGCAGGCTCCTCCTCCTCGGCGATGCGACATCGCATCTTCACCATCTCGGCGAGTGCCCAGTACGTGACGCCGTCGCCGTACGACAGGCATCGCCCGCGGTGCCAGAACGTGTCGTCCGCCAGCCCGTCGAAGTACTTGAAGAACTCCCACGCCATGCGAGACTTGCCGATCCCGGCGATCCCGAGCACCGAGACCAGATGCGCGGTCCGCTGGTCCGAGGATGCGTGGAACAGCTCCTTCACCATCCGGAGCTCACGGTCGCGTCCGACGAAGGGTGGCTCGAGCCCGACCGACTTCAACGTGCCGCGGACGCCGCCGACCACGCGGGCGGCGCGCCACAGCGGCACGAGGCCCGACTTCCCTTTGAGCTCGAACGTGCCGGCGTCCTCGTACACGAAGGACGCCTCCGTCGCCCGGCGCGTCGCCTCGCCCACGAAGACCGAGCCGGGTGGCGCCGCCGACTGGATCCGGCTGGCGGTGTTCACGAGATCTCCCGCCACCATGCCCTCGCCGACCGCCTCGAGGTTCACGGCGGCCTCGCCCGTCAGGACGCCGGCGCGGACGGCGAGCTCGGGCGCGCCCACCTCCTCGCCGAGCGCCGCGACCGCGGCCGTCAGGTCGAGCGCCGCCCGGACCGCTCGTTCCGCGTCGTCTTCCGTCGCGACGGGCGTTCCCCAGACCGCCATCACCGCGTCGCCGATGAACTTCTCGACGGTCCCGCCGAACCGGGCGATCACCGTCCGGCAGGTCTCGAAGTAGCGTGAGAGGAGATCCCGCACCTCCTCGGCGTCGCGTGACTCCGACAGGGTGGTGAACCCGACGAGGTCCGCGAACAGCACCGTGACGAGCCGCCGCTCGGACACGTGCGCATGGGGCGCGTCCGCAGGGACCGCGGGCGCCTTGGCGCCGTGGCCGAGGGGAGATCCACATTCCCCGCAGAACTTCGCGGTAGCGGGGTTCCGCGTGGCGCAGGCGGGGCACGCGGGGCTGAGGGAGGCGCCGCACTCCATGCAGAACTTGCCGCCGGCCTCGTTCTCGGTGCCGCAGGCGGAACAGGTCGTCACGACCGGTGTCCCCGCGCCATGCTTCGGACGTTACCGCAGACGACGGAGGGAGGGGACGCGCGCGGGCGTCCCCTCCCGTTGTCGCGATCCGGGTGCGTCTAGAACTTGGCGGAGCCCCGGCACACCTCGCCGGTCGCGACGTTGACCGCCTTGCCGCGGACCGTGTCCGTCCCCGCCGGGTCCGAGGTGACGACGCGGACCTCGAACGAGCCGCTCGGGGCCTTCGTCACCCGCGTGCCGCGGAAGATCCGATCGCCGTTCTTGAAGAGCTTCACCTTCCAGGTCTGGCCGTTCACGTTCGAGTCGACCTCGTACTCGACCTCGATCTTCCCGTCCTCGGGCGAGAGCTTCAGCTTCCAGTCCGCGCTCCCGCTGCACGACCCGCGCTTGATGACGTCGCCGTCCTTGGCCGCCGCGGGCACGGCTCCGGCCACGGACAGGGCGAGCGCGCCTGCGAGGGCAACCGCTGCGATCCGCTTGATCATCCCGAACCTCCTTGGTGCCGCCGCCGGCCGTTCCGGCGGATGCGAGAAGCCTCGTCGCTCGTCGGTCTCGGTCACAACGGGACGACCGTCCCGGGACCTCAGCGGTACGTCAGACGGCCCGAGCAGGACTCGCCGGTGACGAGGTTCACGCCGGCGGCCTCGATACGGTCGCGCCGGGAGCGGTCGAGGGCCAGCCTGCGGATGCGGATCCGGCCGTCGTCGTCCGACATCTTCGTCCCGGCATAGACGCGAACGCCGTTGTCCGAGATGAACAGCTGCCACGCCTGGTCCGGGTCGCCGTCCTCGATCCGGAAGCGGATCCGCAGGGTGCTCGGGGACTCGCGGCCGACCTTGAGCCGCCACTCGCTCGGGCCGCCCGAGCACGAGCCGCGGGCGTCCTCGGACCCGAACGCCGGCACGGCGCCGAGCGCCAGGGCGACGGCGAGCGAGAACGCCGGGAGGGCCGTGCGGATCCGCATGGTTCCAGGGTGGGCGTGGACGAGCGCCGCGGCAACGGGACCTCGGTCCCGGGACCTAGTCCCGGAGCGCGCCCGTCCGCTCGGCCCACAGGGCCGCCTGCGTGCGGTCCTGGACCCCGATCCGCTGGAACAGGTTGGTGAGGTGGCCCTTCACCGTCTTCTCGCTGATGCCGAGGCGGCGCGCGATCTGCTTGTTCGGGTGCCCGGCGACGACGAGCGCAAGCACGTCGCGCTCGCGGGCGGTCAGCTCGACGGTGGGCGGGCGGGCGGAGCGCTCGGCCAGCAGGGCGGCGGCCGCCTTCGGCGCGAGCG
>DAIUEM010000201.1:0-4658 GCA_036845105.1 Actinomycetota bacterium
ACGCTTGATCATCGAGCGCCCGCTCGCCGTTGCCGGAGCCGCCATGCCGAACCCGTCGTTCGCCGAAATGTTCGGTCGACTTCTGCGCCCTCCTGTTCAGACTCGTGCCGCCAAAAGCGTCGAAGCATTTGGCTGGCTGATCCTGGCTGAATCCGTCGTGCTGATGATCGCGCCCCACTTTTCGGCCGCCTTGCTGCACCTGCCTGCGCTCGTACCGCAAGGCGCCAATTACCTGCGGCTTGTTGCGCTGCTCGTCGGCGGACTGGGGATGCTCTACATCGTCAGCGGCCGGCTCAATGCCGAGGGCTTCGTGTTCGGCATGATCCTCGTGGGACCGCAGAACGACCACGGGTGGTCGCAGGCGCACTTCGAGGCGGGCCAGTACGTCGAGGAGCAGCTCGGCGCCGAGATGATCGTGATCGACAAGGTCAACACGGCGGACCGGCCGGAGACGTCCGTCGAGCAGGTCGCCGCCGACATGATCGCCGACGGCGCGCAGCTCGTGTTCGCCACGTCCGACGACATGAAGGACGGGGTCGAGATCGCCGCGGCCGAGAACCCCGACGTTCCGATGGTCTGGTCCTCGGGCGACAGCGCGTGGGCAGAGGGCAGGGGCTACCGCGAGGACCTCTCGAACCTCGCGAACGTCATGGGCCGCATGGAGTACGGCAAGATGATGGCCGGCTGCGCGGCCGCGCTGACCAGCCAGACCGGCAAGATCGGCTACCTCGGCCCGCTGATCAACGACGAGACGCGCCGGCTCGCGAACTCGGCGTACCTCGGCGCTCGGTACTGCTGGGAGACGTACCGGGGCGAGGATCCCGCGAGCCTCGGGTTCTCGGTCAACTGGATCGGGTTCTGGTTCAACATCCCGGGCGTGACGCTCGACCCGACCCAGGTGACGAACGACTTCTTCGACTCGGGCCACGACGTCGTCATCAGCGGCATCGACACGACGGAGGCGCTCGTTCGGGCCGGGCAGCGGGCAGAGGCCGGCGAGGAGGTCTGGGCGATCCCGTACGACTTCAGGGGCGCGTGCGACGAGGCGCCGGACGTCTGCCTGGGCGTCCCCTACTTCAACTGGGGTCCGGACTACGTCGAGATCGTGCGATCCGTGGTCGACGGCACGTTCGCGCCGACGTGGGAGTGGAACGGCCCCGACTGGACCGACATCAACAACCCGGACACGTCGATGATCGGGTTCGAGAAGGGCCCCGGACTGTCCGAGGAAGCGTCGACCTCGCTCGACGAGTTCATCGCCGGGCTCGCCGACGGCTCGATCGAGCTCTACACGGGCCCGCTGAACTGGCAGGACGGCTCGCCGTTCCTGGCGGAGGGCGAGGTCGCGGACGACGTGCAGCTCTGGTACCAGGAGCAGCTCCTGGAGGGCATGGAGGGCGCGAGCTCTGCGGAATGACCGGTCGCTGAGCCGGCACACCTTGGCGGAGCCCGGCCGGGTTCGACTCGCCTCGCGCGAGCGACCCGGGCGGGCTCCGTGGTCCCTCGGATGAGCCTCGAGCTCCTGGATATCCACAAGTCCTTCGGCCAGGTCAGGGCCAACGACGGCGTGTCGCTCACGATCGAAGCCGGCACGCTGCACGGGCTCCTCGGCGAGAACGGCGCCGGCAAGTCGACGCTCATGAAGATCCTCTCGGGATTCATCAGCGCCGACTCCGGCCGGATCGTCCTCGACGGCGCGCCGCTGCGGCTCTCGTCGCCGCGCGACGGCATCCGCGCCGGCATCGGCATGCTCCACCAGGACCCGCTCCTGTTCCTGCCGTTCAGCGTCCTGGACAACTTCCTGCTCGGCGGCGGCGGCGGGCTGCGCGTCGACCGCGATGCCGGTCGCCGGGCGCTCGAGGAGACGGCCGGGCGGTTCGGGTTCGCGTTCGACGCCGACGCGCCCGCGCGCAGCCTCACCGTGGGCGAGCGTCAGCAGCTCGAGATCGTGCGGCTGCTCTGGCTCGGGGCGCGGGTGCTGATCCTCGACGAGCCGACGACGGGGATCTCGGCCACCCAGCGCACGACGCTGTTCGAGGTCCTGCGCTCGCTCGCGGCCGAGGGCATGATCGTCGCCTTTGTCTCGCACAAGCTCGAGGAGGTCGAGGAGCTGTGCGACCGCGTCACCGTGATGCGGAAGGGGCGGGTCGTCGGCGAGAGCGAGATGCCGGCCCCCGCCGAGCGCCTCGTCGAGATGATGTTCGGCCGCGTCCTGGCCGAGTCCGAGCCCACGCCGCCGCCGTTCGGCGAGCCCGTGCTCGAGGTCGGCGGGGTCACGCTGCGGGAGCGGACCCTCACGACCTCGGAGCTCACACTCTCGGTCCGCGAGGGCGAGATCGTGGGACTCGCCGGCCTTGAGGGGAGCGGCCAGCGGATGCTGCTCCGGGCGGCCGCGGGGCTCCTTCCCCCGATGTCCGGGCGGGTGCGTGTCCGGGGCCGCGACCTCACGGGGCGCGGGTACCGGGAGTTCCTGCACGCGGGGATCCACTACCTGCCGGCCGGCCGGCTCGAGGAGGGGCTCGTCCGCGGCCTCACCGTGGCCGAGCACGTCCTGCTCGCGCGCGGCGAGATGGACTTCTTCATCGACGGCGCCGCGGCGCGCGAGGACGCCAGGGCCGCGATCGCCGACTACGCGATCGTCGGCGCGCCCGAGTCCACGGCCGAGTCGCTCTCGGGCGGCAACCAGCAGCGGCTCCTCCTCGCGATGACGCCCCTCGACGTCCGGCTCCTGCTGATGGAGCATCCGACCCGCGGTCTGGACATCGAGTCGGCCGACTGGGTCTGGACCCGGCTGCTCGAGCGGCGGGACACGGGCACCGCGATCGTGTTCGCGTCGGCGGACCTGGACGAGCTGCTGCGCTACAGCGACCGGATCGTCGTGTTCTTCTCGGGGCGGGCGCTGAAGGTCCTCGAGGCGCGCGAGACCACCGGCGAGGAGCTCGGCCACCTGATCGGCGGCAGGGAGCTCGTGTGACCGCGCCCTCGTGGCTCTCGCGGGTCGCGACGATCGTCCTGCCGATCGCGCTCGCGTTCGCCGTGGCGCTGGTCCTGCTGCAGCTCGCAGGCGCGCCGCCGTTCGAGGCGCTCGGACTGCTGTGGGACGGCTCGGTGGGGAGCGCGGCGAAGATGTCGGACACGCTCGCGGCGTGGGTGCCGCTCACGCTCGCCGCGGCCGGGCTCGTCGTAACGTTCGCGGCGGGGCTCTGGAACATCGGCGTCGAGGGCCAGATCGTCGCCGGCGCGGTCGCGGCGACGTGGGTCGCGCGCGAGGTCCCCGGGCCGGCCGCCGTGCTGATCTTCGCGATGCTCGTCGCCGGGGTGGTGGGTGGCGCGCTGTGGGCGCTGCTCGCCGGCCTGCTGAAGACCCGGGGAGGTGTGAACGAGATCTTCGGCGGCCTCGGACTGGACTTCGTCGCCTCGGGCCTGGCGATCTACCTGATCATCGGGCCGTGGAAGCGTGAGGGCGTGGCGTCCACGAGCGGCACCGACCTGTTCCGCCCCGAGGCCTGGATGCCGACCGTCGGGGTGGCCCAGTTCCCGGTCATCCCGATCGCGCTGACGGTGGTCGCCGTCGTGCTCGTGTACGTCCTGATGCGCGGGACGCGGTTCGGCCTGCGGCTGAAGGCGGTGGGGAAGAACCCGCGCAGCGCGCACCTCCTGGGCATCCCGACCGAGCGCTACACGCTCGCCGCGTTCCTGCTCTGCGGCGGCCTGGCGGGCCTCGCCGGCGCGATCTTGGTCTCGGGCGTGTTCCACAAGCTCGTGCCCTCGGTCTCGGGCGGGTACGGGTTCCTGGGGATCCTCGTCGTCCTGCTCGCCGGGTACCGGGCGGCGTGGATCGCCCCGATCGCGTTCTTCTTCGCGGCGATCGCCGTCGGGAGCACGCAGCTGTCGCTGCGGCTGGATCTCGACTCGTCGCTCGGCGGGGTGCTGCAGGGCGTGCTCGTGCTGTTCGTGATCCTGTCCGGCGGCTGGCAGGCGCGCCGGACGCGCCGGAGGACCGCCCTGATGGAGCCGGAGGGGCCGTAGGGATGGAGGCGACGCTCGCGACGATCGTGGCCTCGGCGAGCGCGCTCGTGTACGCCGTCGTCGGAGAGACGATCACGGAGAAGGCTGGGGTCGTGAACCTGTCGATGGAGGGCACGATCATGCTCTCGGCGATGACGGGGTTCGCCGTCGCGTACAGCACCGGCAGCGTGCCCCTCGGGTTCCTCGCGGCCGCGGGCGTGGGGATGCTGATCGCCGCGCTCGTCGCGTTCGCGAGCATCGAGCTGCGGTTGAACCAGATCGCCGTCGGGTTCGTGCTGGCGCTGCTCGCGATCGAGCTGAGCAGCTTCCTGGGCGATCCGTACGTCGGCCAGCACGGCCCCTCGGTCAGCGCGGTGCCGATCCCGCTGCTCGAGGACATCCCGTTCGTCGGCAGGGTCCTGTTCCGCCACAACCTGTCGGTGTACGGGAGCTACCTGGCGATCGTCGGCGGCTACCTGTTCGTGTTCCACACGCGGCGGGGCCTGGAGATGCAGGGCGTCGGCGAGCGGGCCGACGCGGCGTTCGCCCGCGGGATCGACGTGAACCGACTCCGCTACCTGTACACGATGGTCGGCGGTGCGCTGGCCGGGATCGTGTCTGGCTCGGGGCCGACCTGCGCCTTCCTGTGC
>DAIUEM010000202.1:0-4648 GCA_036845105.1 Actinomycetota bacterium
GGCGGCGGCTTCCTGTTCGTCTCGGACGGGACGAAGGCCGAGGTGTTCCGGCTGAAGCCGGGACGCAACGGGATCTTCGACGGCGTCGCCCCCGCGGGCGACGACCGCGTCCGCCGGTTCGACACCGAGTCCACCCTGGGTCAGCTGAACCCCGAGGGGATCGAGTACCGAGACTCGAGCGGGACGCTCTTCCTCGTGAGCAACCGCCAGAACTCGGACATCACCGAGTGCACGATCAAGGGCGTGCTCGTCGCGCTGTACGACACCACCGGGTTCGGCCTGCACTCCCCCGCCGGCCTGGCCTGGGCGCCGGCGAGCACGGACCCGAACGTCAAGCACCTGTGGATCGCGGACCGCGGGGTCGACAACTTCGCCGACCCCAACGAGAACGACGGCAGGGTCTTCGAGATCGCGCTCTAGCCGAAGCGCCCACGGCCGACCCTCGCCGGCGCCCCAGGTTCAGGCGGACTGGAACTCGACGTGGAGGATCGCCGCGCCCTTGCCCTCGAACGCGTCTGCGGTCCGCCTGCCCGTTCCCGTGACGATCAGCACGAGAGCGTTGCCGGCGCTCCAGCCCGGACGACCGACGATCTCCTGGATCACCGCGGCGAGATCGGGGGTCCGCTGGTCGGGCCCGGCCTCCCCGATCGTGGACCAGGGGGACGGCGTCCATCCGACGCTCGCGCTCGTCCGAGCCCTCGAGGAGACGTGCCACCGTACGTCGGGGTCGAAGGGCACGGCGTCGTCCGCGGCCTCCCCCTCCACGACGAGCGACGTGGCGGTGGAACCCGCCTCGTCGGTCCGGAACTGCACGTAGGCGTTCACGACCGACGAGCCGGCCGGGATCGATACGCCGGTGAATCGCAGGCCGACGACCTGATCCGAGCCGTCGTTGACGAGCTCCAGGTCGGAGCTGGCGGGCCGCACCCTCCCCGTGCCCTTCTCCTCGACGTCGTCGGCGCCGCTCGCGATGGCCACGTCGATCACGCCGTCGCCGCCGCCACCTCCACCGCCGCCGCCCTCGGGGAGCACGGTCACGGTCACGTCGTCCGAACGCTGTGCGGCGGAGTCGTCCGCGGTGAGCCGCAGGACGTAGGTGCCGTCGGTCGAGAACGTGGCGGTCGTGACGGGTGAGGCGGCATCCGCGAACGCGACCGTCCCCGGGCCGCTCGCCTTCGACCATAGGCTGCTCGTCACGCCCGGCGGGTCGGGCAGGCCGTCGTCGGTCACCGAGCCCTGGAGCGCGGCGCCGGCAGGAAGCGTGATCGTCTGGTTCGGCCCCGCCGAGACGACCGGCGGCGTGTTGGTCGGGCCGCCGCCGCCACCGCCCGGCGCCGAGAGCTCGAACAGCTTGCCGTCGTTCTCGTTCGCGTTCGAGCCGTTGTCGACGGCCCGGTCGACGATCCAGTAGTGCATCACGGAGGGGTCCGTGCTCGCCGGCGCCACGCTCATCCCGGAGATACGCCGCATCCCGGCGGTGTTCGACGCGTCGATGATCCGGACGAGCGCGCCGTCCTTCGTGACCTCGTAGATCTTCTTCGAGGGCCGGTCACCGACGACCAGCGTGTCGCGGACCGGGTCGCTCGCGAGCGCCTCGGTGTCCCGAGCGCCGTACTTGCCCACGTCGAAGTGGCCGAGGAGCTGGTCGTTCCCGTCGCCGAAGTCGCCGTCCACGGGGTCGAGCCGGTAGACCTCGGTCGTCACCCCGTCGACGAAGAACAGGTGGCCAGTGCTCTGATCGAAGGCGGGGTCCTCGGTGTCCCGCAGCCCAAAGGCCCGGGTGTCGATCGAGGTGCGCTGGTCGTCCGACGTTCCGAAGCGGTCGTCGCCGCCGGGGCGGACCACCCAGATCTTGTTCCCGGCATCGGTCGACACGAACAGCGTCTCGGAGCCGGGGTCGAAGCCCAGACCTGTCGGCTCGTTCGTGAACGGCACGGTCGTCCCCGTGCTCGTGACGTTGCCGTTCCGGGTGATCTCCCACAGGTTCACGCCGTGGTAGCCGGCGCCCGTGTTCTCGTCCACCTCCGAGTCGGCCACCAGGAGCCGGTCGCGAGATGGCCGGTACGTCACGCCGGCCGGGTCGGGGCTGGCCGGGTTCCACTTCGAGGTGTCGATCGTCTGCACCAAGGTGGCGGTGTCGGTCGCGGCGGCCGCGAGGGCCTGCGCGTCGAGCGCGGCGCGACGATCGCGGCGGCCGCCGTCACGCTGGCGGCTGGTGTCCGAGCTGGCGAGCACCGCGCGCGTGAGCAGCCCGCTCGTCGCGCGCTGGATCCTGGTGGGGCCCACCCGGTCGTCGGTCGAGCGCAGCGCGAAAGCCGGGACGGCCGAGACGCTCGTCAGGGATGCGGTGGCGACCACGAGCGCGAGCGCTCTCCACCGACGTCGTGCCGTCCGATGCCTATGGTCCGGGTCTGCGGGCCGACCGGATCCGTGCGCGCGCCTTCCCCCCACCAGGTCCCCTCTCTGTTCCGCGTCGCCCTCGACGGGCCGGAGATACGTCAGTCGATCACCGTAACGCGGAGTTGCGCCGCGGTGCCATACGCCCGGGACGGTACGTTCGGCCCGGGTCCGACGTAGGGTAGCTCACGCACGATCCGGATCGGGGAGGGAGCGGGAAAGGTGCCGAGTGCCTGCGACCGGCCGATCCTCGTCGAGCGCGTGCGGGATGAAGGCTCGGACCCTACGGAGTCGGCGGTACCGGGCGTACGGCCCCCGTCGGTCGGCGCTCGGGCCACCGATGACTAGGCTGTGTCCGCGCCGCGGGACCGGGGTGCCCGACCGCGCACCGGCCATCCAACGGCCGCAGCGCCGGGAAGGAACGAGGGAGTCATGAAGGTAGCCGTGATGGGGACCGGGCACGTCGGGCTGGTCACCGGTGTGGCGTTCGCGAGCCTGGGCCACGACGTCGTCGCGACCGACATCGACGGCGAGAAGATCCGACTCCTCCAAGACGGGGTGAGCCCCTTCTACGAGGCGGGGCTCGAGGACGCGCTCCGGCGCGAGATGGCGACGGGACGCCTAGCCTTCACCCTCGAGCCCGCCGAGGCGCTCCGGGAGGCCGAGGCCGTGTTCGTCTGCGTCGGGACGCCCGCCAGGGCGAACGGCGAGGCGAACCTGGTCGCGATGGAGAGCTCGGCCCGCGAGATCGCCCGGCACGCGACCGACGGCGTCGTCGTCGTCGAGAAGTCGACCGTCCCTGCCGGCACGGCCGAGCGCGTTCGGAACACCCTCGCGCGCGAGCGGCCAGGGCTCCGGTTCGACGTCGCCTCGAACCCCGAGTTCTTGCGCGAGGGCACCGCGCTCCAGGACGCCCTCGTGCCGGACCGGATCGTGATCGGCGTCGAGTCCGAGCACGCCCGGGACGTCCTGCGGCGCCTGTACCGGCCGCTGACCGACCGCGGCTACCGGCTCATGGAGACCGACATCGCGACCGCAGAGCTCGCGAAGCACGCGAGCAACGCGTTCCTGTCGCTGAAGATCTCGTTCGCGAACGCCCTCGCCAGGATCTGCGAGCGCGCCGGGGCCGACGTGACCGCCGTCGCCGACGTGATGGGCGCCGACCCCAGGATCGGCCGGGCCTTCCTGAACGCCGGGCTCGGGTACGGCGGCTACTGCTTCCCGAAGGACGTCATGGCCCTCGAGCGGCTCGCGGCACGCCTGGGCTACGAGTTCCCGCTGATGCGCGAGGTCGCGCGGCTGAACGACGAGGCGGTCGGCGCGGCGGCGGCCAAGGTCGAGGAAGCCCTGTGGAACCTCGAGGACAAGCGCGTGGCGATCCTCGGCCTCGCCTTCAAGCCGGGCACGGACGACATCCGGTTCTCCCCCGCATTGGCGCTCGCGCGGCGCCTGCTGGACGACGGGGCGCACGTCGTCGGCTTCGACCCGCAGGCCGCCGCGGACGCGAAGCAGGATCTCCCCGGGCTCGAGATCGCGAGCGGCCCGTACGAGGCCGCCTCCGGCGCCCACTGCCTGGTCGTCGCGACCGAATGGCCCGAGTTCCGGGACCTGGATCTCGCCGAGCTGAAGCGCGTGATGGCGTACCCGGTCATCGTCGACGGCCGGAACGCCCTCGATGCCGACGCGGCGGCGAAGGCCGGGTTCACGTACTACCCGATGGGTCGACCGGCGGTCCACCCGACGGGCTCGCAGCACCAGGACGGCGACGGGCGGCGCGCCATGGTCCCCACGCCGGATACGCTGGACGGGTGACGACGCCGCGGACGGTGATCGCCGGGGGCGCCGGGTTCCTCGGCTCCCACCTCTGCGACCGGCTCCTCGCCGAGGGCTGGGCGGTCGTCTGCGTCGACAACCTCCTGACGGGCAACGCGGACAACCTCGCGGCGGCGCGCGAGCACGACCGGTTCTCGTTCGTGCGGGCGAACGTCAGCGAGCCGCTGTCCGTCGACGGCCCCGTCGACTGGGTGCTGCACCTCGCGTCGCCGGCCTCCCCCCCCGACTACCTCGAGCACCCGATCGAGACGCTCAGGGTCGGCGCGCTCGGGACCTTCCACTGCCTGGACCTGGCCGAGCGCACGGGCGCCGGCGTGCTCCTCGCGTCGACCTCGGAGGTGTACGGGGATCCGAAGGTCCATCCGCAGCCCGAGTCCTACTGGGGCAACGTGAACCCGATCGGGCCGAGGTCCGTCTA
>DAIUEM010000203.1:0-888 GCA_036845105.1 Actinomycetota bacterium
GTCCGCGGAGCAACGCCGCTCCGAGCGTCCCTGCGGCGTCCGCCATCGCGCGCCAGTTGCCGCTCTCCTTGGCCAACGCGAGCGCGCGCTCGGCGTCCGCCTCCATCGACGCCGCGCTGCCCTCGAGCCAACCGATCACCGACCGGTTCGCGTACGCCGTCGCCAGGTTCGCCCGGTCGCCGGCCGACTCGAGACCCTCGATCGCGAGGTCGAACATCGCTCGGGTCGCCTCGAGTGGGACCGCGTTGGGGTCCTCGAGGAGGAGGAGGAACGCGTGCTGCATCCGCGCGCGCTCCGCCACGCTCCCGGTCGCGGACGGGCCGATCTCCTCGAGCAGCTCGGCGACCGTCGTCCCGGCCCGCTCCGTGTCGCCCGCGTACATCAGCGCGTCGTGCAGGTCGGCCAGGATCGGCCCGCGCGCCGGGTGGCCGGGTGGCAGGAGCGCGGCCGCGCGCTCGAGGTCCGCGGCGGTCGTCGTCACGTCGCCGCGCGCGGCGGCGGCGCGCCCCGCGCGCGCCAGGTGCTCGGCCGCGCGCTCGCCGAGCGCGGTCGCCTGAGCAGCCCGCGCGGGCCCGAGCTCCAGCAGGTAGCCGCGCGCCCGCTCGAGGTGGCGGCCGATCACGACGTCGGTCTCGGGGTCCGCCCGCTCGAGGACGTCGGCCGCGCGCTCGTGCAGCTCTGCGCGGCGGCTCTTCGGCAGCGCCCCGTACGCGGCCTCGCGCGTGAGCTCGTGGCGGAACCGGTACCGCCCGGCTCGCTCGGTCTTGATCAGGAAGTCCCGGCGGACCAGCGCGTCGACGATCCGGTCGAGGCCACCTCCGTCACCCGTCGCCGAGAGCCGGCCGAGGGTCTCGATGTCGAAGGACGTCCCGAGGACAGCGGCCGAGC
>DAIUEM010000203.1:898-4622 GCA_036845105.1 Actinomycetota bacterium
CGCAGCGCCTCCTGCTCCTCCAGCGGAAGGCGGTCGATCCGCGCCCCGAGCAGTGCCGAGATCGTCGGCGGCACGGTGTCCCGCGCGCCGTCGTCCTCGCGCAGCGACGCGACGATCTCCTCCAGGAAGAACGGGTTGCCGCCCGCGGTCGCGACGAGCCGGTCGATCTGGTCGCTCGCGGCCTCCAGCGCGGCGGCGAGGGCCCGGCCCTCGTCCTCGGTCAGCGGGTCCAGGCGGATCGCGAGCTCTCCGGCCCCCCTGCCCCACGTCGGGTGCTCATCCAGCAGGTCCGGCCGCGCGAGGCAGACCACGAGCATCGGGGCGTCCCGCGTCCACTCCTCGACGTGACGGACGCACGTGAGGAGCGCCGCCTCCGCCCACTGGAGATCGTCCAGGATGAGCACCACCGGTCGCTGCCGAGCCAGCGTCGCGAGCGTCACGCGCACGGCTGAGAGCGCCTCGTCGGGTGTCACCGCGCCCTCGGCGCGACCCACCGCCGCGCAGAACGCGGTCGCGATCGATCGCGCGTCGTCGCGGCCGGCGAGGAGTGACTCGACCGCGCCGACCGGGTCGTCCGACGTTTCGGCGTCCAGCGTCTCGAGCAGCGCGTCGCCGATCGGTCCGAGCGCGACGCCCTCGCCGTAGGACCGGCAACGCCCGAGGAGCACGGCGTCGTCCGCCGCCCCGCGAGCGACGAACTCCCGCACCAGCCGCGTCTTGCCGATCCCCGCGTCGCCGGTGACGGTGACCACCCGGCAGCGGCGCCGGCGTCGGGTGTCCTCGCGGAGGTGCCGGAGGAGCGCGAGCTCGGTCTCGCGCCCGACGAACGGCGGCTCGGCCCGCCCGTCCCCGCCGGCGCCGAGCACGCGCACGAGGCGGATCGGCCTCGTCGGGGTCTCGAACCCTTTCAACGCGAGCGGCTGCGAGGGCTCGCCCTCGGCCCGGGTCCGGATCAGCCGCCACGTGGCCACGTCGACCAGCGTCTCGCCGGGCCCAGCCGCCGACTGCAGCCGCGCCGCGAGGTTCAGGACCGACCCCATCACGCTCGGCTCGCCGGGCCGGGCGCTCGCGAGCACCTCGCCGGTGGCGACGCCCGTCCGGATCTGGATGCGGACGCCCCAGTTGGCGGCGAGCTCGTCGTTGAGCGGGGCGATCGCCTCGCGCATCTCAGCGGCGGTCCGGGCGGCGCGGAGCGCGTCGTCCTCGTGCAGGGCCGGCATCCCGAACACGGCGACCACGGCGTCGCCGATGAACTTCTCGACGTGGCCACCGTGGCGCTCGACCACTTCGCGCATCGCGGCCCAGTACCTCGCCATCACGCCCTGGACCGTCTCGGCGTCCATGCGCTCGGTCAGCTCCGTCGAGCCGACCAGGTCGCAGAACACCGCCGAGATCCTGCGCCGTGAGGCGGGGGCCTCCGTGGTGAGCGCCGACCCACACGCGCTGCAGAACCGGGCGTCCTCCGCGTTGGACCCGCCGCAGGTCGAGCACGTACGCATCCCAGGAGCCTATGCCGTGCCTCGGCGCGCGGCGAGACCCGCGTGTAGGGACCGTGCGGAGCGGGTAACCAACGCCGGGCGCTCCCGCGTGGGGCGCGCCGGAGGGAGGTCCCCATGGAAGCGTGGATATGGATCGTGATCGCGGTCGCGGTCGTCGTGGCGATCGCGCTCGTGGTGTGGGCGATGATGAGCAAGCGCCGCACCGACCACCTGCGCCAGCAGTTCGGCCCCGAGTACGACGTGGCGATGTCCGAGGCCGAGAGCCGGCGCTCGGCCGAGGCGGATCTCGAGGCCCGTCGCGAGCGGCGCGAGCGATTGACGCTCCGCCCCCTGTCGACCGAGACGCGCGAGAGGTACGCATCGCAGTGGCGCGACGTCCAGGCGCGGTTCGTGGACTCGCCGGCCGTGGCGCTGCAGAGCGCCGACCTGCTCGTGGCCGAGCTCATGCGCGAGCGTGGGTACCCCACCAGCGACTTCGAGCAGCGAGCGGCCGACGTCTCCGTGGACCACCCCGAGGTCGTCCGCAACTACCGGATGGCGCACACCATCTCGGAGGAGGCCTCGCGCGACGCCGCCGACACCGAGCGGATGCGCCAGGGGCTCGTGCACTACCGGGCGCTCTTCGACGAGCTGCTCGAGGACGAGACGACCACGACCGACCAGGAAGCCACCGGCTGACGCCGGCTGGAGAGGAGGAGCGAGGATGAAGGTCACGAACCGACTGAGCGACGCCGCCGACACGCTCCGCGAGCGACGGCTGCGGATGAAGGCCGAGAGCCTGGACGACCAGAACCGCGAGATGAAGACCGAGGTCCGTGCCCTGCGGGACGAGCTCGACCGGGAGCGCGACGCCCGCGCGCAGATGCTCGACGCGATCCAGCGCATCAGGCCCGAGAAGGTCAAGGTCAAGCGGCGCGGCGGGATGCTCCGCCTGATCGTGATCGGCGGGACCGCCTACATCCTGGGCGCGAAGGCCGGCCGCGAGCGTTACGAGGAGATCCACCGCTGGTGGAGCGACATGCGCGAGCGGATGTCCCAGCGCAGCGACGACTCGAACCCCGTCGGCGAGCTGAGCGCGTAGCTAGGGGCGACGCCGCTCGATCGCCGCGTGCATGTCCCGGACGAGGTCGTCTGGCAGCGGCGGCACCTCGTGCGTGTCCCAGAGGTGGAGCACGCGCTCTCGGGCGCGCTCGCGAAGGGTGGTGGAGCCGGCCGTCTCCCACTGGAGGCGGCCCTCCCACGAGAGCAGGCGGGGGGACCAGAGCTCGCGGAAGTGCTGGAGCGTGTGCGGCTCGCCGAGGAACACGTTGCCGACGCCCACCCCGCGGGTCACGTCGAGCGCGATCGTTTCGTCGGTCACCTCGATCGGCTCGACCGCGCGACGGGTCATGCCGACGAGCTCGTCTGCGATCGCGAGGAGCTCGGGCGAGAACAGCAGCCCGCCCTCGACGCAGCCGGCGTCGAAGACGAGGTCGACGCCCGCGAGCACGGTGCCGAAGCCGTAGAACCCGGTCTCGAGCGCCGCCTGCTCGTCGGCGTCTTTCGCGTCGCCGCCGAAGCTCATCCCGACCATCGGCAGGCCCCACCGACGGCAGAGCTGACCCATCGCGAGCGTGAAGCGCACCCCGTCGGGTCCGCCAGCGGTCACCGTGCCGAACCGCATGTCCATCACGAACGGCACCGTGCCGCTCACGAACCGCGTGCCGGGCCGCCGCAGCTGCGCGAGCACCAGCCCGACGAGCGTCTCGGCCGCCGCGACGACCAGCGTGCCGGCGATCGTGACGGGTCCGGTCGCGCCGACCTGGGGGGCGGCCTGACAGCACACGGGCATCCCCCGGTCGACGGCGACGAACAGCTTGTCGAGCGTCTCGGGGTTGAACAGCATCGGCGAGACCGAGTTCAGGTACGGGACGAGGAACGGGCGGTCGCGCAGGGCGTCGGCGCCGCCGGCGACGAGCTCGGCCATCTCGTAGACGTCCGCGAGCTCGGGGCCGCCGGCGATCAGCGGCATCAGCGGCTTCGTCGTGTTCGTGACCATCGCGAGGAACTCGGACTGGTTCACGACCTGTAGCGGCAGGTCGTCCGAGGGCCGCGTCACGCCGGGCGTCGCGACGAAGTCGATGTTCGGCAGGGCGTCGGCCAGGCGCGTGGACTCCGCGGTCGCCTCGAGCGTGAAGGGCACGACCGAGCGGCCGCGCGGGTCGAGGTAGTTGAGGTTCGTCACG
>DAIUEM010000204.1:0-4615 GCA_036845105.1 Actinomycetota bacterium
GGGCCTCGCGCTAGGTTCCGAGACGTCATCTCGAGAAAGGAACCCTCATGCCCGCGTACCGCTACGGCGTGCTCGGCGCCGGTCGCCAGGGGACGGCCGCCGCCTACGACCTGATCGCCCGGGGGGAGGCCGCCTCGGTCGTCCTCGCGGACCTGGACGGCGGTCGGGCCGCCGCCGCCGCCGAGCGGGTGAACCGGCTCACCGGCGGCGACGCGGCTCGCCCGGCGATGCTCGACGGCAACGACGAACGCGCCGTCCGAGCGATGCTCGAGCCGCTCGATGCGATCGTGAGCGCGCTCCCCTACCAGCACAACCTCGCGATCGCCGAGGCAGCCGTCGCCACCGGCACGCACCACTGCGACCTCGGCGGGAACACCCCGATCGTGCTCCGGCAGCTCGAGCTCGACGAGCGCGCGAAGGCGGCCGGTGTGGCCGTCGTCCCCGACTGCGGGGAGGCCCCGGGCATGGCGAACAACCTCATCGTCTACGCGATGGGCCTGCTCGACCGGCCTCGGGACGTGCTCATGCTCGACGGCGGCATCCCGCTCGAGCCCGTACCGCCCTGGAACTACGAGGTCACGTTCATGATGGACGGCCTCATCAACGAGTACGACGGGGCATGCACCTGGATCGTCGACGGGGAGCTCGTCGAGATCCCCTGCCTGGACCCCGAGCACGAGGAGCTGGTCGACCTCGGCCCGCCGTTCGGACGGCTCGAGGCGCTGATCGCGAACACGGGCTCGACCACGACACGCACGATCGGCAAGGACCTGCGCTCGCTCCGGTTCAAGATCCTGCGGTGGCCCGGCCACGGCGCGCAGTTCCGCGCGTTCCGCGATCTCGGCCTGTTCTCGTGGGAGCCGTTCGACGCCCGCGGCACGACGGTCGTCCCCCGTGACGTGCTGCTCTCGTTGCTCGAGCCGCGGATCGGCGCGCACCCCGACGTCCGCGACGTCGTGATCTGCCGGATCGTCGCGAGCGGCGACAAGGCCGGCAAGCCGGCGACCGCGACCGTCGACGTCTTCGTCTACCCGGACGAGGAGACCGGGTTCAACGCGATGGAGCAGTCGACCGGGTGGCACGCCGCGATCGTCTGCCACTGGATGGCGAGCGGCCGGATCGCGCCGGGCGCGACGCCGAACGAGCTGGCCGTCGATGCCGAGGCCCTGATCCCCGAGCTCACGGCGCGTGGGTTCCTGTTCACCGAGAAGGTCGAGTGAGTCACTCGGCCAGGTAGTGGCCGGACTTGCCGCCGCGCTTCTCGAGCAGGCGCAGGCCGTCGATCCGCGCGGCGCGATCGAACGCCTTCGCCGTGTCGTAGAGGCTGAGCGCAGCGACGGCCGCCGCGGTGAGCGCCTCCATCTCGGCCCCCGTGCGATCGACGGCTCGGACCGTGGTCCGGACGTGGATCGTGCCCGCGGCCTCGTCGGGCCGCACGACGACCTCGGCGCCGGTCACGGCGATCGGGTGGCAGAACGGCAGGAGGTCGGGCGTGCGCTTCACGCCCATCACGCCGGCCACCCGGGCGGCCTCGAGCGGGTTCCCCTTCGGCGTGCCGGCCACCAGCGTGGCGACTGCCTCCGGCGTCATCGAGACCACGCACTCGGCGACCGCCTCGCGCTCGGTGACCGCCTTGCCCCCGACCTCGACGATGCGCGCGACGTCCCTGCGCTCGGCCACGCTCAGTCCTCGCTCGAGCGGAAGACCATGACCTTGACCTCGCTCCCGGCGGGCGCGGTCGCCGTGCCGGGCGGCACGATCGCGAGCCCGTTCGCCCGCGAGACGGTCGCGATGAGGTTCGAGCCGCGGCCACCGGTCGGCGCGGCGATCCAGCCCTCCTTCGTCCGTTTCACGCGGACGCGCGCGAACTGCATCTTGCCCTCGGGGCCGGTGATGTCGCCCTCGAGGCGAGCGGTGATCTCGGGACGGAAGAGCTGACGGCGACCCATCATCCTGCGGAGCGCCGGCCGGATGAAGACCTCGAAACTCACGAACACGCTCACCGGGTTCCCCGGCAGGCCGAAGAAGGGCTTGCCCTCGATGTGGCCGAAGCCCTGGGGCATGCCCGGCTGCATCGCGACCTTATAGAAGTCCAGGTCCCCGCGTTTGAAGAACGCCGCCTTCACGACGTCGCGCTCGCCGACGGACACGCCGCCCGAGGAGATGAACGCGTCGGCCTGGACCAGGTGCGAGAGCACGGTCTCCTTGAGCTGGTCTGCCTCGTCGCGGACGATGCCCGCCATCATCGGCACGGCGCCGACCTCGCGGAGCGCGCCGAACAGCAGGTACGCGTTCGAGTCGTGGACCTGCCCGTAGTCGGTCGGCTGTCCGGGCGGCACGAGCTCGTCCCCGGTCGAGAGCACGACGACGCGCGGCCGCGGGTGCACCAGCGGATGCGAGAACCCGGCCGTCGCGAGCAGCCCGAGCTCGGGCGCGCCGAGCCGCCGGCCGGCCGGCAGCAGGACCTCGCCGCCCTTCACGTCCTCGCCGGTCGGGCGGATGTGCTTGCCCTCGGGCGACGGCGCGAGGATCCGCACGACGTCCGCGACGACCTCGCAGTTCTCGATCGGCACGATCGTGTCGGCGCCGGCGGGGATCGGCGCGCCGGTCGCGATGCGCACGGCCTCGCCCCCGCCGACCGTGGCGTCCGGGCGCCGCCCGATCAGCGCCCGGCCGACGATGCGGAGCTCGACGGGCGCGGCCGGCGTGGCCTCGGCCACCTCGTTCGAGCGGACGGCGAACCCGTCCATCGCCGAGGACGCGAAGTCCGGGATGTCGGAGCCGGCCACCACGTCGTGCGCGAGCACGCAGCCCTCGGCCTCCTGGAGCGGGAGCTCGAGGGGCTGGAGCGGCTTGATCTGCGACAGGATGCGCTCGCGCGCCTCCTCGACGGGGACGAGCCCCTCACCGCTGTCGTGGTCGTGGATGTGGGCGGAGGACATCCGAGCCAGTCTAGCCCCGCCCCCGCGAGCCGACGCCGCTACAGGAGCTTCTTGCGCTGCACGAGGTCCGCCAGGTAGGCGCGCAGGCCCTCGCCGAGGTCCTCGCGGTCGATCGCCAGCTCGATCGTCGCCTTCAGGTAGTCGAGCTTGTTCCCGACGTCGAACCGCCCGTTCTCGAACTCCCAGGCGTACACGGCCTGCTGCTGCGCGAGGACCGTGATCGCGTCGGTGAGCTGGATCTCGCCGCCACGGCCGGGCGGGATCCCGCGGAGGCAGTCGAAGATCTCGGGCGTGAGCACGTAGCGCCCGATCGCCGCCAGGTTCGAGGGCGCCTCGTCCGGCTCGGGCTTCTCGACCACCGAGAGCACCCGGGACAGGCGCTCCTCGACGACCTCGGGCTCCACGATCCCGTAGAGCGAGACCTCGGCGCGGGAGACCTCGGTCACCGCGAGGACGCTGCGACCGTACCGCTCGTGCACCTCGAGCATCTCGGTCAGGAGCGGGTGGCGCTCGGCCATGATGTCGTCGCCGAGCAGCACGGCGAACGGCTCGCCGCCGACGAAGGCCTCGGCGACGGCGACCGCGTGCCCGAGCCCGAGCGGGTCCTTCTGACGGATGTAGTGGATCTCGGCCATGTCCGAGATCTCGCGCACCTGCTTCAGGTCGTCGAACTTGCCCTTCTCCTCGAGGTAGTGCTCGAGCTCGAGCGACCTGTCGAAGTGGTCCTCGATCGAGCGCTTGCCACGGCCCGTCACGATGAGGATCTCGGTCAGGCCGGCGCGGACGGCCTCCTCGACCACGTACTGGATCGCGGGCTTGTCCACGAGGGGCAGCATCTCCTTCGGCTGCGCCTTCGTGGCAGGGAGGAACCGCGTGCCGAGCCCGGCCGCCGGGATGACCGCCTTCCTGAGCTTCATCGAGGCTCCTTTCCCCCGCGGGCATCGGAGCATACCGTCAGGACGGCGTTCCGCGGGAGTCCCCCGCCGGGGGGACGGCGACGCTCGGATACACTTGCTCCCGTGCCCACCTACGAGTACGAGTGCACGGCGTGCGGCCAGCACGTCGAGGTCTTCCAGCGGATCACGGAGGACCCGCTCACGACGTGCGGGGTGTGCGGCGGCCCGCTTCGGAAGGTGTTCCACCCGGCGGGCATCGTGTTCAAGGGCTCGGGCTTCTACGCCACCGACAGCCGGTCGAAGCCCAAGACCTCGACGACGTCGTCGACGCCGTCCGAGGGATCGAGCTCGGCGCCGGCGAAGGAGACCGCGAAGCCCTCCTCGAAGGAGAAGAGCGCGTGACGCGGGCCGAGATCGGCGTCTTCGGCGGCTCGGGGTTCTACTCGTTCCTCGAGTCGACCGAGACCGTGGAGGATCTCGGCACGCCGTACGGCGCCCCCTCCGCCCCGCCGGTGATCGGCGAGGTCGGGGGGCGGCGCGTGGCGTTCATCCCTCGGCACGGGATCCACCACGAGCTCCCTCCGCACACGATCAACTACCGCGCGAACGTGTGGGCGATGAAGGAGCTCGGCGTCGAGCGGATCATCGGCCCGTGCGCCGCCGGCTCGCTGCGCAAGGGCGTGGCCCTGGGCGACTTCGTCGTGTGCGACCAGATCGTGGACCGGACCCGGTCGCGACGGCACACCTTCTACGACGGTCCCGTGACCACGCATATCT
>DAIUEM010000205.1:0-4615 GCA_036845105.1 Actinomycetota bacterium
GCTGAACGCGGGCACGCAGGGGGAACCGGCCCGCGTCCCCAAGCTGCGGGAGGTGCTGGAGCTGGTCTCGGGTCGTGGGGGCGTCGCCCTCGAGATCAAGAACATCCCCGGGGAGCCGGGGTACGACCCGGGCGGTGAGCCCGCCGTGGAGGCAGCCCTGAACGAGGTGTCCCGAGCCAGGTTCGACGGCCCGGTGCTGGTGATCTCGTTCAACCCTCGGTCGATCGCGGTGGCGAGGGAGGTGGCTGGGGATGTCGCGACCGGTCTGCTCACGACCGAGCTCGTGCCCCCCCGCGAGGCGCTCACCCACGTCGTCGAGGCGGGTCACGACATGCTATTGCCAGGCAGTCTGGCGCTGGCGCCAGCCGGGCCAGGCTTCGTGGCCGATGCCCACGCCGCGGGCGTTCGTGTCGGCACGTGGACCGTGGACGACAGGTCCACGCTGACCGCGTTCCTCGAGTGGGGAGTGGACGCCGTGGCCTCGAACGACCCCGCGATGGCGCTCGACGCTCTCACCGCGTACCGAGCTTCGACCTGATGTTCCGGCGCAAGCGCCTGCCGCAGGCTCTCGAGCCGCCGTACGCGGCGTTCGTGTCGACGGTCGAAGCGCTCGAGCGCGGCAAGGCCGCCCTGACGGAGTCAGCCCCTGGCACCCGCTTGCCCGGGCGCCCGCTCGCCGAGACCCTCATCACCTTCGAGGAGGCCCTGCACGAGGCCGCTCGCGGGATGGACGACTGGCGGGTGCCCGAGGTCGAGCGTCAGTGGCTCGCCGCCAGCGACGCGATCTGGACGTGCCTCGGCCTGTGCGAGCGCCTGCGGCTGGAAGCCGAGATGCCGGACGGGTTCGAGGCGCTGATCGCCACGATCGGCGATCTCATGGCCCCGCTCGAGGCCTTCGAGGGCGTAGAGATCCGGTTCCGCGAGCTCCGCGTGTAGCGCGCGCCGCGGCGGGTAGCATCGCGACCGTGAGTCGCCGCCCCGGCCCGCTCGAGGTGATCCGAGACGAGGTCGTCGCGTGCCGCGCGTGTCCCCGCCTCGTCGAGTGGCGCGAGCGCGTGGCGCGCGAGAAGGTCGCCAGGTTCGCGGACGAGGAGTACTGGGGGCGACCCGTCCCCGGGTTCGGAGACCCGCGAGCGAGGGTGCTCGTGCTCGGACTCGCGCCGGCCGCCCACGGGGGCAATCGGACGGGCCGTATCTTCACCGGCGACCGCTCGGGCGACTTCCTGTTCGCGGGTCTGCACCGCGCCGGGTTCGCGAGCCAGCCAACGTCGGTCTCTCGCGACGACGGCCTCGAGCTCACGGACCTCTACGTCGCCGCCGTGAACCGCTGCGCGCCGCCTGGGAACAGGCCGACGCCGCAAGAGCGCGATCGGTGCCTCCCGTTCCTCGAGCGCGAGATCGGGGCGCTCCGCGAGCTCCGCGCCGTCGTGGCCCTCGGCGGCTTCGCGTGGGACGGGGCGCTGCGCGCGCTCTCGACCCTCGGTTCCCTGGTGCGACCGCGACCGGCGTTCGCGCACGGAGCCGAGGTGCCGGTCGGTCCGCACCATCTCCTGGGCTGCTTCCACCCGAGCCAGCAGAACACCTTCACCGGCAAGCTGACCGAGGACATGCTCGACGCGGTGCTCCAGCGCGCCCACGCGCTGGCCATCGAGGGCACCTGACGGCGATGACGGCGCCCGCGGGAGTGCCGGCTACCCCGCCGCGAGGTCCAACCGGCCGTCATGCATGGCGAGGGCGCGATCGAGGAACCGCCGCGCAGTGGCGTCGTGCGTGGCCATGAGGCACCCGGCGCCCTCGTCGCACGCCTCGCGGATCGCCGTGAGGACGCGGTCGGTCCATCCGTGGTCCTGGTGACACGTCGGCTCGTCGGCGACCAGCAGGCGAGGACGCAGGACGAGCGCTCGCGCGACCGCCGCGCGCTGTTGTTCGCCCACCGAGGTCTCGCTCGGCCGGCGGTCGGCGAGCCCGGTGAGGCCCAGCGCGTCCAGCAGGGCTCCGACACGCTCGGCGTACGCGTCCGAGGCGCCCGCGAGCCTCGCGGGGTACGCGACGTTCTCCCTGACGGACAGCTCGTCCATCAGCCCGAGCGTCTGCGGGAGGACCGCGACGTCCGCCCAGGTCGGGGCCTCTGCGTCGCGCGCTCCGTCCGGGCGCTCGATCGTGCCGCTGTCGGGGGCTTCCCACGCGGCGACGAGGCCGAGCAGGGTGGTCTTCCCCGACCCGGACCGCCCGATGAGGCCGACGAGCTCGCCGGCGCGAACCTCGAACGACACGCCGTCGACCGCGTGGACCCGCTCGTCGACTCGCGTGAACGTCTTCACGAGATCGCGGATCCGGAGCACGCGCTCCCCGTCCGAGGGTGGATCCCATCTCCGGACGACCTCCACCGCCCGACCGGACCGTGCGCGCACCGGGTCGAGGACCCGGCCGTGATCCAGGCGGAGCACGGTGTCGGCGGCGCGGACGACGGCGTCGTCGTGGGTCGCGATGATCAGCGTGACGCCCCGGTCGCGCATGGCGCGGATCCCCGAGAGGACGGCCGCCGAGGATGCATCGTCGAGCTCAGCCGTGGGCTCGTCGGCCACGACGACCTCCGCTCCGCCGACGAACGCCTGCGCGAACGCCGCCCGCTGCTGCTCGCCGCCCGAGAGCTGGAGCGGCAGGTGGTCGGCCCGGTGCGCGATGCCGAGCGCCTCGAGGGTCTCGCGGACGTCGTCTGGGTCGGCGACACGAGCGAGGTGCTCCCCGACCGTGAGGTGCGGCACGAAGTTGTCGGACGGGCGCTGGAAGACGTAGCCGACCGTGTCGCGCCGTAGCCGGCGCCGGGCGCGCGCCGAGGCCCGTTCGACGGATCGACCGGCCACGACCACCGATCCGGAGGTCGGGAGGTCCATGCCGGCGATCAGCCGCAGGAGCGAGGACTTGCCACTCCCGCTCGGGCCGGCGACCGCGACGATCGAGCGCGCCGGGAAGCTCGCGGTGACGCCGCGGAGGGCCCGCACCCTGCCTGACGTCGTCCGGAAGGTTCGGTCGACCTCCTCGCACCGGACGATGGCCATCTCACTCGGCAACCCGCATCACCTCCGCCAGATCCACCGACCTGGTGTGCCGGTCCACGAGGCCGGAGCCCACCCACGTCACCAGCGCCGCGGCGATCGCAGTGGCGACGATCGCTGCCACCGGCGCGATGAACAGGGGTCCGGGCGGGATCGTCTCGAACGGATCCAGGAACGGGACCGTCGTCTTCGCCGCGACGATCGCGAGGACGGTCCCCGCCGCGAACCCGATGCCGATCATGAGGCCGAGCTCGAGGGCGAGCGCCGCTCGGCGCTGCGCCCGCGTCATGCCCATCCTCGCGGAGAGCGCGAACGCCACGACCTGCGACCGCTGCCGAGCCCGCAGGTAGAGCAGCATGCTGATGAGCGTCAGGATCGCGGCGACCGTCCCGAGCACGTTCACGATCACGAACGTCTCGACGGTGGCAGCGATCGCCGGGATGTCCTCGACCTCGCGGGCGGTGATCGTGTGGTAGACGGGGATCCCCCGGGTTTCCAGGGCGCGCTCGACCGCGTGGCGGCTCGCCGGCGACCAGAGCTCGGCCCAGCCGTGGACGAAGGGGTTCGCACCGGTCAGCCGCTCGGCCAGCGCTCGCTCGGCCAGGACCACCAGCGGTCTGTGCGAGATCAGACCGGGGAAGGCGTCGACCCGTTCGACGACCTCCACCGGAACGCTCACGCTCCCGACGACGAGCTCGCTCGCCTCGAGGGTGCCGCCGGCTGCCAGGACGACGGGCAGGGGACCAGAGACGCCTGCCTCGTCGATCTCGTCCACGATCTCGTCCAGCGACCGCTCGCCGAAGGCGTCGTCCCAGTAGGCGGCGTCCGCGAACGTGTCGGGGTCGATCGCGAGCAGGTCGAGGGCGCGCCCGGACGGGAGGTGGACGCCATCGCCGACCTGGAGCACCCGCGTGATGGGGAAGGGGGCGTCCGCCGGCGCCTCCGAGACGTAGCCGATCTGGGCGGCCACCTCGCTCCCCACGAATACCCTCGCCTTCGCGTCGACCGTGGCCTGCAGCGACGCCGAGGTCGCGCGCGCCTGGGTGAACATCCCGAGGCAGAGCCCCGCGGCACCGACGAGGGCCACCCCGAGGGCGCCGCCCGTGGCGAGGCGCCTCGTCGCGAGGTACACGGACGGCGAGGAGCGGCCCGTGGCCGCGCGCAGACCGCGGAAACCGACGTGCGCCAGTCGTCCCGCGAGGAACGTGAACCCAACCAGCACCAGGAAGGGGAACGCGACGAGCGCGAGGCTCGGGCGGCCGACCCCGAGCGCCTGGTCCACGTAGAAGGCACCGCCCTCGTCCAGCCGCCGGTACGCGAGGTAGCCGAGCCAGATCGCACCGATCTCCCACGGCACGGTCGCCGCCAGGCGGGCGAAGCGGCCGCCGTGCGGGTCGACGATCCGTGTGTACGTGCGCCCGGCGACGAGCCCGACGAGGACGACGGCGACGGCCACGCCGATCGCCGTTCTCGTCCCGGCGCTCGCGTAGGCAGAGCGCTCGACCGCGCCGTCGGGGCCGACGCTCCACACCGCCACGGCCGCGAGCCCGAGCCCGAGC
>DAIUEM010000206.1:0-4537 GCA_036845105.1 Actinomycetota bacterium
GGGAACCGTCCGCTCGGCGACAAGCCCGTCGCGGTGCTCTGGGACGAGAACGGCGGCGGAGGGTGGGTCCCACAGCACCCCGACCTCTACCGGATGCCGCGGTCGTGGCCCGGGATCGAGCGCCTGGAGGAGCTCGTCGGCGCGTACGCGGACCCGGGCGTCGACGACCAGTACACGCTGAAGGGGAAGAAGGCGTTCTGCTGCACGCCCCCGATCATCGAGTACCAGGGCGACATCATCGAGGCGGCGTTCGACTCCGAGCCGATCGGCGAGGGGCCGAACACGAGCCTGCTGTACATCAACGTGAAGGCGCCCGACTACGCGGGCCACGTCTACAACTTCCTGTCGCTGCGGCAGAAGTTCGCGCTGCTCGAGACCGACCGCCAGATCGCACGCGTCGCGCGGATCCTGGAGGAGCGGTTCGAGCCCGGCGAGTACGCCCTCATCGTGACGGCCGACCACGGGCAGTGCCCGACCGTGAACCTCTCGGGCGGCGTGCGGCTGGACCCGATCCAGGTCCAGGAGGACATCGAGGCGCGGTACCAGCGCTCGGTGTTCGGCCTCGTCGAGAGCGTCGTGCCGTCCGAGATCTACCTCTCGAGCCGCGCGATGGCGGACACGGGGATCTCCGACGCCGACGTCGCCGCATGGCTCGGCGAGTACCGCTACGGGGAGAACATCGGCCCGTACGTGCCCGAGGAAGCGATCGACCGCGATCGGTTCGACCAGCCGATCTTCGCCGCGGTCCTCCCGAGGTCGTACCTCGAGCGCCTCGCGACCGCGGACCTGTCCGCCTACGGCCCGGGCGTCTTCGACAGCGACCCGCTCGGCCTGCCGCCGATCACCTGGTAGCGCTCAGGACCGCCCGACGGGGACGGGCTCCGAGCCCGCCATCGCGAACAGGACCAGCGCCACCGCAGCGATGAGCAGGACCACCAGGACGAGCGAGACGATCCGCTTCGGGTCCGCCACGTGCACGGTCACGGCACCGCCTCCTGCCGTCAGTGTGCGCCGGCGCCGCGCCGGCGGCAAGCCGACGGGTGCGCGAGGATGCCCGTGTGGGCTTCTTCGACACCGCGTACGGGGGTCGGCCGCCCTGGGACCTCGGCCGGCCGCAGCGGGCCGTCGTCGAGCTCGAGGACGCCGGGCGGATCGTCGGCTCGGTCCTGGACGTCGGATGCGGGACCGGGGAGCACGCCCTGTACCTGGCCGAGCGCGGCCACGACGTCGTCGGCGTGGACCTCGCGCCCCGGGCGATCGAGCTCGCGCGGGCGAAGGCGGTCGAGCGCCGCGTCGGCGTGGACCTGCGGGTGTGGGACGCCCTCCGCGTGGACGAGCTCGGCCGGACGTTCGACACGGCGCTCGACGTCGGGCTGTTCCACACGCTCGCCGACGACGAGCGGCCGCCGTACGCGCGGAGCCTGCACGCCGCGCTCACCCCGGGCGGCCGGGCGTTCGTGCTCTGCTGGAGCGAGCGGAACCCGTGGGGCGTCGGCCCGCGGCACGTGACGCAGATGGAGCTGCTCGGCACGTTCGAGCGGGGGTGGGACATCCGGATCGAGGGCTCGGAGATGGAGACCCGGTTGGAGGGCGGCAGCGTGCACGCGTGGCTCACGGAGCTCGCGCGGATCGAGCCGGACTAGACGCGGACGGCCACGAGCTCACCTCGGCCGATCGGGACCACCAGCCCGGAGAGCGACGGGTGCCCGAGCGCCCCGCTCCGGAACCCCTCGAGGTCCTCGGCGTGCGAGAGCAGGTTGTCGGCCACGAGCGTCCCGCCCGGCCGAAGCGACCGGACGATCGGCTCGAGCGCGGCCTCGTAGAGCTCCTTCTCGGCATCGAGGAACACCAGGTCGGCCTCGCCGTCGAACCGCGCCAGCCCGAGGATGCCGTCCTCGTGACGGAGGTCGACGACGTCGTCGACGCCCGCCTGAGCGAACGTCCCGGTCGCGATCCGCACCTTCGCGGGGTCGACCTCGAACGTCGCGACGCGCCCGCCGTTCCGACGCGCTGCCACGGCGAGCCAGAGCGTCGAGTAGCCGCCGGAGGTCCCGATCTCGACGATCGACCGAGCACCCGCGGCGAGCGCGAGCGTGCACAGGAACGCGCCGACCTCGGGCGTGACCGCGCGCAGGCGCTCGGCGCGCGAGGTCCCGTCGACGCGGTCTCGAGCGTCCGTCTGTTCGAGCGCGAGCATCACGCGCCTCACCTCGGCGGGCACGACGTTCATGCGTCCTCCTTCGGAACGGGGACGGGAACGCTATCGCACCGCGACGGCGAGATCCGTGGAGGTGAGGGGAATCGAACCCCTGTCCTTGGGCGACCGTTCGGGGCTTCTCCGGGCGCAGCCGGTGGGGAGATCTCGCCTCGAGGCTCCCACCGGCGGAGGACCTCTCGGCCAGCCCGGGTGCGATGTCCGGCGGCGGCCCCCGGACGGAACCGTCTCCGTGAGCCTGCTCACGACGCCCGGCCCGCGGTCGCAGGCGTCCCGCGGCGGACGGCTACCTAGCTACCTAGGCAGCGAGCGCGTATTCAGTATCGGCGCTTGTGTTTGTCCCGGCTTTTCACGAGGCATCCGGGGACCTCGGCCCGCTTCTCCCGAGCGGTATCCGCTCAAGTCGAAGCCAGTACACCCCCATATGTTGTTGTGCAGCAAGTATACGGGGGGCCCGGACAACCGGCTCAGCGGCGGCGGCCGAGCTCGCGCTCCATCTCGCGCTGATGCTCCCGGGCGGCGATCGCCTGGCGCTTCTCGAACTGCCGCTTGCCTCGACCCAGCCCGAGCTCGAGCTTGGCCAGGCCGTGGGTGAAGTACACGCGGAGCGGGACCAGGGTCAGGCCCTTCTCGGCGGTCGTGCCGACCTGGCGCTCGATCTCGCCCCGCTTCAGCAGGAGCTTGCGCGTGCGGACCGGATCCCAGCGCGTCTTGTCCATCGCGTTCTCGTACGGCGGGATGTGGAAGCCCTCGATCCAGACCTCGTCGTTCCGCACCCGCGCGAACGCCTCCCGGAGCGAGCCGTGGCCGCCGCGGAGCGACTTCACCTCGGCGCCGGTCAGCACGATCCCGCACTCGAACCGCTCGAGGATCTCGTAGTCGTGCAGCGCTCGGCGGTTCGAGACGACGGTGTGCTCGCCCGCCCGGTCGCCCTTGGGGCTCATCGCCGGGTCAGACGTCCAGGAACCGGCGCATCCCGACGAGGCTGGCGAGCACCGCGACGATCGCGCCGGCGGCGACGAGCCACGGGATGATCACGATGACGTCGCCGTTCGTCACCCACGGGACGAACTCGATCTCGCCGTACAGCGGGTTGATGAAGTACACCTTCATCCCGAACAGGAACAGGATCGCGGCGGCCGCCCCGATCAGGCTCTCGACGAGTCCCTCGATGATGAAGGGGAACCGGATCCGCCAGTTCGTCGCGCCCACGAGCTTCATGATGCCGATCTCCTTGCGGCGGGCGAACAGCCCCATCCGCACCGTGTTCGCGATGAGCACCGCGGACGACACGAGCATCACGATCGAGACCATCAGCACGCCGACGCGGAACACACCGGTGATCGCGAACAGGCGGTCCAGGAAGCGGCTCTGGTCGACGATCCGGTTGACGCCGGGTTGGCCATCGAGCACCGCCGCAACCTGCTCGTAGTTCTCGGGGTCGTCGAGCTTCACGCGCAGCGAGGCCGGGAGCGCGTCGCAGTCGACGTTGTCCACGAGCGCCTTCTGGTTCGCGAACAGCTCCTTGAACCGCGCGCAGGCCTCCTCCTTCGTCTCGTACTCGACGTTCGCGACGACGGGCAGGTCCGTGAGCTTCGTCGTGAGGGTCTCGACGGTGTCGGGGTTCACCGGGTCGGTGAGGTACACGGCCACCTCGACGTTCCCCGTCGTCGCCTCGATCATCAGGCTCACCTGACGGCTGACGAGGAGCGCGAGACCGAACAGCAGGAGCGCGACGAACGTGGTCGAGATCGCCGCGAACGCCACCAGCCCGTTGCGGCGCAGCCCCGAGGTCGTCTCGCGGAACAGGCTCTCGAAGCGCGCCACTAGCTGTACACCCCTCGGGCCTGGTCGCGAACGACCGCGCCCCGGTCGAGCTCGATCACGCGCCGGCGCATCGCGTCGACGATCGCCTGGTCGTGCGTGGCCATGACGACGGTCGTCCCGATCCGGTTCACCTTGTCGAGCAGCCGCATGATGTCCACCGACGTGCTGGGGTCCAGGTTCCCCGTGGGCTCGTCCGCGAGGAGCACGAGCGGCCGGTTCACACACGCTCGCGCGATCGAGACCCGCTGCTGCTCACCGCCCGAGAGCTCGTCGGGGAAGTTGTTCAGCTTGTCGGAGAGCCCGACGTACTCGAGGATCTCGGGCACGCGCTGGTCGATGACGTGCTTCGGCTTGCCGATCACCTCGAGCGCGAACGAGACGTTCTCGAACACGTTCTTGTCCTGGAGAAGCTTGAAGTCCTGGAACACCGACCCGATGTTGCGGCGGAGCTTCGGCACGCCGCCCCAGGTCGACAGCTTCGAGAGGTTCTTCCCG
>DAIUEM010000207.1:0-4501 GCA_036845105.1 Actinomycetota bacterium
GAGCTCCTCCTCGATGATCTCGTTGCACAGGTCGATGCACTCGTCGCAGATGTACACGCCGGGACCGGCGATGAGCTTCTTCACCTGCTTCTGGCTCTTCCCGCAGAACGAGCACTTCAGCAGGTCTGACTCGCCGATCCTGGCCATGGCTCGAGCCCCCCTGGAACGAGCGGCCGGGTGGATCCCGGCCGTCCGATCAGAATCCTACGACGCCCCCGCGGCCGCCGCTGCGAGTTCGGGAGCGATCTTCCGGCTGCTGAAGACCTCGTCGACGATGCCGTACTCGACGGCCTCCTCCGCGGTGAGGATGTAGTCGCGGTCGGTGTCCTTCGCGACCTTCTCGAGCGGCTGGCCGGTGTGATACGCGATGAGCTCCTCGAGGAGCTTGCGGTAGCGCGTGATCTCCTTGGCCTGGATCTCGATGTCGACGGCCTGGCCCTGCGCGCCGCCGTGCGGCTGGTGCAGGAGCACGCGCGAGTGCGGCAGCGCGTAGCGCTTGCCCTTCTTCCCGGCGAGCAGCAGGACCGCCGCGGCCGAGGCCGCCTGACCCATCACGATCGTGGACACGTCGGGCTTCACGTACTGCATCGTGTCGTAGATCGCGAACAGCGCGGTGATGTCCCCGCCCGGCGAGTTGATGTACAGGTTGATGTCCTTGTCCGGATCCTCGGACTCGAGGTGCAGGAGCTGCGCCATGATCAGGTTCCCGACGGCGTCGTCGATCGGCGTGCCGAGGAACACGATCCGGTCCTTCAGGAGGCGGGAGTAGATGTCGAACGAGCGCTCGCCACGGCTGGTCTGCTCGATGACGACGGGAACGAGGTAGTCCTTCATGACGCTTCCTCCGGCTTGTCCTCGGGGATGTCCGACGGCGCCTCCGGAGCCCTCGTCTCCTTGGCTGCGTCGCCTTCCGGTGTGACGTCAGCGTGCTCGACGAGCACGTCGAGCGCCTTCGAGCGGATGATATCACCGGCCAGTGCTACGACCTGACCGGAGCGATCGAGCGTGGTCGCGACCTCCTTGGGCTCGCGGCCGAGGGCCTTCGCGAGCTGACCGATCTCGCTCCCGAGCTCCTCCGCGGTCACCTGCAGGTCCTCGCTGCGGGCCACGCCCTCGAGGACGAGGTCCGCCATGATGGCCCGGACGGCGTGCTCGCGGGCGTCGGCACGGAACCGCTCCTCGTCCAGCCCCTGGAGCTGGAGCAGCTCGTCGATCGTGACGCCGAGCTGCTCCGCGCGCTCGCGCGCGTGCTGGACGCGATGCTCGGTCTCGTCGTCGATCAGGGTCTCGGGCAGGTCGACCTGGGTCGCGTCGACGAGCGCCTGCAGGACGCGGTCGCGGACCTCGGCGTCGGCGGCGCGCTCCTTGTTCGTGCCGATCTGCTCGCGGAGGGAGGCCTTCAGCTCCTCGAGCGTGTCGAACTCGGACGCGGTCTTCGCGAACGCGTCGTCGGCGGCCGGCAGCCGCTTGCCCTTGACCTCCTTCACGAGCACCTGGAACGAGACCTCCTGCCCGGCGCGATCGCCGAAGCGCTCGTCGAGCGACGCGTTGAACCTCATGATCTCGCCGGCGCGCTTGCCCTCGAGCTGCTGGTCGAGCGCGCCGGTGAACTCGCCCGTGCCGACCTCGTACAGGAAGTCCTGGCGGGTCGCCTCGGGGACCTCCTCGTCGTGGATCGTCGCCCGGAGGTCGATCACGACGTAGTCGCCGGTGGTCGCGGGACGCTGCACGGTCTCGAGCTCCGCGAAGCGCTCGCGCAGCGACTCGAGCAGGGCGTCGACCTCCTCGTCCGTGACCTCGACCGATGGACGCTGGACCTTCACGCCCTTGTAGTCGCCCTCCTCGAGCTTCAGCCGCGGGCGGACCTCGACGACGACGCTGAAGACGAACGGCTTGCCCTCCTCGAGCTGGCCGAGATCGATGTCGGGCTCGGCGATCGGCGCGAGCTCGGCCTCGCGGAGCGCCTCGCGGTAATACTCCGGGACCGAATCCTCGAGGAACTCGCCGAGGACCGCCTCGCGCCCGATCTGCGCGTCGATCACCTTGCGGGGAACCTTGCCCTTGCGGAACCCGGGGACGCGGACCTCCCGAGCGACCTTGCGGTACGCGCGGTCGAGGTCCTTGCCGAACCGCTCGGGCTCGACCTCCACGGTCAGCTTGACGGTGTGTTCGTCGGTCTCTTCAACGGTGGTCTGCATCGGCCATCAAGGGTACCCGGGAACGGCGACGCCGCCTCCGGTAGGCTCCCGGCGGTGTTCGAGCGGGAGCTGGCCGTCGCGAACGAGCTGGCCGAGGAGGCCGGCCGGATCGGGATGTCCTTCTTCCGAGGGACGTTCGACGTGCGCGAGAAGGTCGACAAGACACCGGTGACCGAGGCCGACCTCGCGATCGAGAAGATGGTGCGCCGGGCCCTGAAGGAGCGGTTCCCGGGGGACGCGGTGCTCGGCGAGGAGGGTGGCTCCGAGGGCGCCTCGGCGCGCCGGTGGATCGTCGACCCGATCGACGGCACGCGGAACTTCGCCGACGGGGTCCAGGTCTGGGGCACGCTCATCGCGCTCGCGGTGGACGGGGTCCCCGTCGTCGGCGTGGTGAACGCGCCGGCGCTCGGCGAGCGGTACGAGGCGGTCCGTGGCTCCGGCGCGCGGATGAACGGCGAGCCGATCCACGTATCGCGCGCCGACCGCGTCGAGCGCGCGTTCGTCCTGCACGCCGAGCTCGCGGACTGGATCGAGGGCCCCTACGCGCCGGCGTACCTGGACCTGCTGAAGGCGGCCCGACGCGAGCGCGGGTTCGGGGACTTCTGGGGGCACATGCTCGTCGCTCGGGGCTCGGCCGACGTGATGCTCGAGCCCGAGCTGGCCACGTGGGACTGGGCCGCGCTGTGGGTCATCGTCGAGGAGGCCGGCGGCCGCGTCACGACGTTCGAGGGCGAGCGCCTCGCGCACGGCTCGTCCGTGCTCACGACGAACGGCGTCCTCCACGACGAGCTCCTCGGCCGCCTGACGCACGCCGCCCGTGAGGCCGAGCGCCGGTCCCAGGACGCCCGGGACGGGTAGCCGACCGAGCGCGAGGGCACGTCGACGCCGGGGCTCAGAGCTCGAGGACCTCGCCGGCGTCGCCGATCCGCTCCATCACGACGTTCGCGGCGGCGACGTCCTGGACGCCGACGCCGGTGAGGTCGCACAGGATCGTCTGCTCGGCCGACGTCCGTCCCGAGCGCGCGCCGGCGCAGATCTCGCCGAGCTCGGTCACGTCGTCGGGCGAGAGCACGAGCTCCGCGTCGAGCGCGTGGTGCAGCTCGCCGATCTGCGCGCCCTGGTCACGGCTGTCGACGACGACCAGGTCCGCGAGCGTGAACACGCCGACGTCGAGCTCCTGCTTCTCGGGCCCGTCGCTGCCGAGCGCCGTCACGAGCGCCCCGCGCGTCAGCCACTCCGCCCGGACGAGCGGCGCGCGGCTCGCGGTGCAGGTGATCACCACCTCGGCGCCGTCGACGGCGGCCTCGACGGTCTCGGCGACGGCGAACCGACAGCCCTCGGGCAGGCCGGGGCGCGCGAGGAGGTCGTCGACGCAGCGGGTGGCGTGCTCGTGGTTCCGGCCCCACACCCGCACGTGCGCGAACCCGGGGCGCACGACGGCGAGCGCGTCGAGCTGGTATCGCGCCTGGATCCCGGTGCCGATCACGGCGACGGTCTCCACCCGCTCGGGCGCCAGGTGGCGCGCCGCGACCCCGCCCGCCGCGCCGGTCCGCACGTCGGTCAGGTGACCGCGGTCGAGCAGGACGGCGGCGGGCGACCCGTCGCGCGCGTCGAACACGACCACCATGCCGTCGATCGCCGCCGGCTGGGGACGGGAGAAGCCGCTCGCGGCCTTCACCGCGTAGTACGGCGCGCCGTGGATGTGACCGGCCTTCACGTGGATCTCGCCCTCGGTCTCGGGCACGTCCAGGTGGATCACGCCGGGGAGCTCGGCCCCCCCGCTCGAGTACGCGGCGAATGCGCGGTCGACGGCGTCGATGCACGAGGCCATGTCCAGGGCCGCGCGCACGTCGCCCTCGCGCAGGATGCGGACCGTGTCGCCCATCCCGCCCGAGCCTACCCGGTGCTAGGGTCGCCCGAGAGGCGACGAGGAGGCTCCCGATGTCCCGGATCGACCTGTTCCAGATGGAGCGGATGCAGTCCCTGTACTGGCACCAGGTCGAGTACGACCTGTCGGAGTCCGGCGTCTCGCCGATGTCGATCCGGGACCTGCTCGGCCCGATCGCGGACGCCGAGACCTTCCTGCAGACACGCCTCGGCTACCCGCTGTCCGAGGGCGCTGAGGAGACGCGTGCGAACATCGCCGCCTGGTACGCGCACGCGACCGCCGAGCACGTCACGCTCGTGAACGGCGGATCCGAGGCGAACCTGCTCGTGCTGTGGACGCTGCTCGGCCGCGGCGACCGCCTGGCCTTCATGGTCCCGAACTACCTGCAGGGCTGGGGTCTCGGCAGACACTTCGG
>DAIUEM010000208.1:0-4500 GCA_036845105.1 Actinomycetota bacterium
AGTTCGTCAGCACGGTGCTCACGCAGGCGCAGGCGACCCTGTTCGGCGGAGGCCGCTACGACGGGCTGGCCGAGGCGCTCGGCGGACCGCACGTGCCGGGCGTCGGCTTCGGCATGGGGCTCGAGCGCGTCCTGCTCGCCGTCGAGGACGAGGGGCTGGAGTCGCCCGAGGAGCCGGGGCTGCGGGCGTTCGTCGTCGGGCTCGGCGCGGGGCGCCCGGCGGCGGGGGCGCTGGTCCGTGAGCTCCGCGCGGCCGGCGTGGCGTCGGACGCGGCCTACGAGGAGCGCCCGCTGAAGGCGCAGCTCCGCATGGCGGACCGGGCCGGCGCCGCGTACGTCGCGATCGTCGGCGAGCGCGAGGCGGCGGAAGGGATCGTCACGCTCCGACGCCTGGCCGACGGCGTGCAGGAGGAGGTTCCCGCCGCCGATGTGGTGAACTGGCTCACCCGGCTCGACCCTCGGACGGAGTGACCGTGGCGGACATGCGGACGACCCTGCGGACCCACGCGTGCGGCGATCTGCGGGCCGAGCACGTGGGGTCGCAGGTCACCTTGTGCGGCTGGATCTGGCGGCAGCGCGACCACGGCGGCGTGACCTTCCTGGACCTGCGCGACCGCGAGGGGCTCGTCCAGCTCGTGTTCCATCCGCAGGAGAACCCCCAGGCACACGCCGCGGCCCAGTCGTTCAAGCCCGAGTCCGTCGTCCGGGTGACCGGCGAGGTGCGGGCGCGCCCCGAGGGCACCGTGAACCCCGCCCTGCCGACGGGCGAGGTCGAGGTCGCGGTCGGGTCGGTCGAGATGCTCTCGGCCTCCGAGACCCCGCCGTTCCCGGTCGAGGACCGGATCGAGGCGTCCGAGGAGCTCCGGCTCCGCTATCGGTACCTCGACCTCCGCCGGCCCGAGATGTCGAGGATCCTGCGCCTGCGTCACGACGTGAACCGCATCGTGCGCGACCACATGGAGTCCCTCGGGTTCCTGGAGATCGAGACGCCGTACCTCACGCGGAGCACCCCCGAGGGCGCTCGGGACTTCCTCGTGCCTTCGCGGCTGTCGCAGGGGACCTTCTACGCCCTCCCGCAGTCGCCCCAGCAGCTCAAGCAGCTACTCATGGTGGCCGGCCAGGACCGCTACTACCAGATCGTCCGGTGCTTCCGGGACGAGAACCCCCGCGCCGACCGCGGGTTCGAGTTCACGCAGCTCGACGTGGAGATGTCGTTCATCACCGAGGAGGACGTCTTCGCGGTCATCGAGCCGCTCATGGCGCGGATCGTGCGCGAGACCCAGGGCGTCGAGGTCGCCACGCCGTTCCCGCGGATGACCTACGGGGAGATGCTGGACCGGTACGGCTCGGACAAGCCGGACCTGCGGTACGGGATGGAGCTCGCCGACCTCGGCAGCGTGTTCGAGGGGACGGGCTTCCGGGCGTTCTCCTCGGTGCTCGAGAGCGGGGGCGTGGTGAAGGGGTTCGCGGCCCCCGGCGCCGCCGGCGTCTCGCGCAGGGAGCACGAGCAGCTCACGCAGGTCGCGAAGGCGAACGGCGTCGCGGGCCTCGTGACGTTCGCCGTCCTGCCCGAGGGCGTGCGCTCGCAGGTGGACAAGCACGTGACGCCCGAGGAGGTCGAGGGCGTCCTCGCGGCGACCACCGCCGGCGAGGGCGACCTCGTCCTCGTCGTGGCCGACCGGGTCGACCGTGCGAACGTGGCCCTCGACGCGCTCCGCCGGCAGATGGCGGTGCGCCTGGATCTGATCCCCCAGGACACATGGGCGTTCTGCTGGATGGTCGAGCCGCCGCTGTTCGAGTGGAGCGAGGACGAGGGCAAGTGGGTGAGCGTCCACCACCCGTTCACCTCGCCGGCCGACCCCGCGGACCTCGAGCCCGCGACGGCCAAGGCGCGCGCGTACGACCTCGTCCTGAACGGGTTCGAGTTGGGCGGCGGCAGCATCCGGATCCACGACCCGGGGGTCCAGCGCCGGGTGTTCGAGCGGCTCGGCCTCACGGCGGAGCAGACCGAGGAGCAGTTCGGCCACCTGATCCGCGCGTTCCGGTACGGGGTGCCTCCGCACGGCGGCGTCGCGTTCGGCCTCGACCGCATCGTGATGCTCATGGCGGGCAAGGAGGCGATCCGCGATGTCACGGCCTTCCCGAAGGCGCAGTCGGGCCAGGACTTCCTGACCGGGGCGCCGGCCCCCGTGTCCGAGGAGCAGCTCCGCGAGCTCGGGATCCGGGTGGTCGCCCCCCCGCTCGAGGCGCCCGCACTCGAGGCCCCCGCGCTCGAGGGACCCTCGCCGGCGTCGGGTGAGGCGTGATGGCCGAGCTGACCGACGCCGACGTCCGGCTCCTCACGGGTCCCAACTTCGCGACGCTCGCCACCGTGAACGAGGACGGCTCGCCGCACGCGACGATCATCTGGGTCGACGCGGCCGACGGCGCCGTGCTCGTGAACACCGCCGAGGGACGCGTGAAGGCTCGCAACCTCCACCGCGAGCCGCGCGCGGCGCTGCTCGTCACGCGCCAGAACGACCCGTACGACTGGATCTCGATCACCGGGACGGTCGAGGACACCTTCGGCGAGCCCGAGGCGCTCGAGCACATCGACGCGCTCTCGCGCCGTTACGACGGGAAGCCTTGGGAACCGGTCGAGGGCCAGGAGCGGATCGTCTTCCGGATCCGGCCGGACCGGATCGTCCGGTACGCCTGAGGTCGGCATGGCGGAGGCACCCCTCGCCGCTCGGATGCGCCCACGGACCTTCGATGAGTTCGTCGGTCAGCGCCACCTCGTCGGGCCGGGGCGCGCGCTCACGAAGCTGCTCGAGGGCGGCCACCTGCCGTCGCTGCTGCTGTGGGGACCGGCGGGGAGCGGGAAGACCACGCTCGCGTACCTGCTCGCCGACGCCGTCGGTGGAGAGCTCGTGCAGCTCTCGGCCGTGTCCTCTGGCGTCGCCGACGCGCGGAAGGTCATGAGCGGCGCGCGAGGCGGGCTGTTCCGCACGGTCCTGTTCGTCGACGAGGTGCACCGGTGGTCGAAGTCGCAGCAGGACGTGCTCCTGCCGGCGGTCGAGGACGGCACCGTGACGCTGATCGGCGCCACGACCGAGAACCCGTACTTCTCGCTCGTCACGCCGCTGCTCTCCCGGTGCCTGCTGCTCCGGCTCGAGCCCCTGGGGCCGGGCGAGGTGCGCGAGCTCGTGGCCCGGGCGCTGGTCGACGACGAGCGCGGTCTGGGGAAGCTCGGCGTGACGATCTCGGAGGAGGCGCTCGACCACCTCGTCGAGATCTCGGGCGGCGACGCCCGGATCGCGCTGACCGGCCTGGAGTCCTCGGCCCTGGCGGCGACGAGCGCGGGGGAGACCGAGGTCACCCTGGAGCTCGCCGCGGACGCCGTCCAGAAGAAGGCGATCGTCTACGACCGCCAGGGCGACGCCCACTACGACGTGATCAGCGCGTTCATCAAGAGCATCCGCGGCTCGGACCCCGACGCCGCCCTGTTCTGGCTCGCTCGCATGGTCGAGGCGGGGGAGGACCCCCGCTACATCGCCAGGCGCATGGTCGTGCACGCCTCCGAGGACATCGGCCTGGCCGATCCGAGGGCCTTGCTCATCGCGGTGGCCGCGGCCCAGGCCGTCGAGTACGTCGGGCTGCCGGAGGCCCGTCTGAACCTGGCCGAGGCGGCGATCTACCTCGCCCGGGCGCCGAAGTCGAACAGCGTGATCGCCTCGCTCGGTAAGGCGCAGGCCGACGCCGCCTCCGCCGACCCGGTCCCGCTGCACCTCAAGGAGCCGGGGCACCCCGCCCTGCGGAAGCTCGGCTACGGCAAGGGGTACAGGTACCCGCACGACTACCCGGGCCATCGGGTGGAGCAGCAGTACCGCCCGACCCGCTTCGAGGGCCGCCGATACTACGAGCCCTCGGGCCAGGGAGAGGAGACCGAGGAACCGGAGCCCTGACCCCGGGGACGCCGATCCGCGGTGCGCCCACCAGGCCCTGGGTATGATGCGGCCACCGATATCCCGACCTCGAGGAGTCCGACCATGGCCGTCATCGGAGCGCTCGACGGGGGCGACGTCGCCCTCATCGTCCTGTCCGCCTTCTGGGGCCTGCTGGTCCTGTTCCTGTGCATCGTGCTGATCAACACGTTCCGGGTGCTCGAGAGCACGAAGCTGATGATCGACAGCATGCGCGAGGAGACCGTGCCGCTCCTGCGCGAGGTCAAGGTCTCGGTCGAGAAGACCAACGGGCTGCTCGAGCAGGCCAACACGGTGGCCGGGCGGGTCGAGAAGCTCTCCGGGCTGGTGGAGCAGGCCGCGGCGTCGCCGCTGATGAAGGTGGTGTCGTTCGGGGCCGGGATCTCGAAGGCCGCCAAGCGCTTCAAGGGCGATCGGAGCTCGACCCGGTGAGACGGCTGTTCTGGGTCGCGCTCGGCCTGGGCGCGGGCATCGTGGGCGCCGTCATGACGATGCGGTTTGCCCGGCGCCAGGCGGAGAAGGTCGCACCGTCCGCCCTC